>JAKONR010000272.1 GCA_022701825.1 Hymenobacteraceae bacterium
CCCTGCTTCTTGAGGTTGGTTTCGTGGATGCGGGCAAAGCTTTTCACCAGCACGGCGCGCACGCCGAGGTGGCGGGGCTCCATGGCGGCGTGCTCGCGCGAGCTGCCTTCGCCGTAGTTTTCATCGCCCACCACGACGCTGCCGATACCTAGGCTCTTGAGCACGCGGGCGGCTTGCGGCACCGGCACGTAGGGCTCGCCCTGGGTGGCGTGGTCCTTCACGGCGTTGGTTTCGCCGGTGAAGGCGTTGGTGGCGCCGATGAGCATGTTGTTGGAAATGTTATCCAGGTGGCCGCGGAACTTCAGCCACGGGCCGGCCATCGAGATGTGGTCGGTGGTGCACTTGCCCTGCGCCTTGATGAGCAGGCGCAGGCCCAGCAGGTCGGTGCCTTCCCACTGCTTGAAGGGCTCCAGCAGTTCGAGGCGGTCCGAAGTCGGCGACACGAGCACCTGCACACCCGAGCCATCGGCAGCGGGCGCCTGAAAGCCCGCATCTTCCACGTCAAAGCCAGCCGGGGGCATTTCGAGGCCGCGGGGCTCGTCGAGCTTCACGGGACCGTTGGTGCCGGGCAGCGTGTCGGTGAGCGGGTTAAAAGTCAAATCGCCGGCAATGGCGAAGGCGGTCACGATTTCGGGCGAAGCCACGAAGGCGTGCGTGTTCGGGTTGCCGTCGTTGCGCTTGGCAAAGTTGCGGTTGAAGCTCGTGATAATCGAGTTCTTGCGCTTGGGGTCGTCGGTGTGGCGCGCCCACTGCCCGATGCACGGGCCGCAGGCATTGGCCAGCACCACGCCGCCCATTTCGGCAAAGGTGTCGAGCAGGCCATCGCGTGCCACCGTGTAGCGCACCAGCTCCGAGCCGGGCGTGATGGTGAACTCGGCGGCTACGTGCAGGCCCTTGGCCACGGCTTGCTTGGCAATGCTGGCGGCGCGGGTAATGTCTTCATACGACGAGTTGGTGCACGAGCCAATCAGGCCCACCTCCAGCTTTTCGGGCCAGCCGTGCTCTTTTACGGCGGCGGCAAACTGCGAAATCGGCCACGCGGCGTCGGGCGTGAACGGGCCGTTCACGTAAGGCTCCAGGGTGTTGAGGTCGATTTCGATGAGTTGGTCGTAGAACTCGGCGGGGTTGGCGTAGACCTCGTCGTCGGCGCGCAGGTGCGCGGCCTGCTCGCGGGCCAGGTCGGCGATTTCGGCGCGGCCGGTGCCACGCAGGTAGTCGCCCATTTTTTCATCGTAGGCAAATACCGAGGTCGTAGCCCCGATTTCGGCGCCCATGTTGCAAATGGTACCTTTGCCGGTAGCGCTCAGGCTCTCAGCGCCTTCGCCAAAATACTCGACAATGGCGCCGGTGCCGCCCTTCACGGTCAGGATGCCGGCCACGCGCAGAATCACGTCCTTGGCCGAGGTCCAGCCGCTCATTTTGCCGGTCAGCTTCACGCCGATTACTTTCGGAAATTTCAATTCCCAGGCCATGCCGGCCATCACGTCCACGGCGTCCGCGCCGCCCACGCCGATGGCAATCATGCCCAAGCCGCCCGCGTTGGGGGTGTGCGAGTCGGTGCCAATCATCATGCCGCCGGGGAAGGCGTAGTTTTCCAGCACTACCTGGTGGATGATGCCCGCGCCGGGCTTCCAGAAGCCGATGCCGTACTTGTTCGACACCGAGGCCAGGAAATCATAGACTTCCTTGTTTTCGTCGTTGGCGATGGCGAGGTCTTCGGTGGCGCCGTCCTTGGCCTGAATCAGGTGGTCGCAGTGCACGGTCGAAGGCACGGCGGTTTTGTCTTTGCCAGCCTGCATGAATTGCAGGAGGGCCATTTGGGCGGTGGCGTCCTGCATGGCCACCCGGTCGGGGGCAAAATCCACGTAGCTCACGCCGCGCTGGTAGGCCTCGCCTACTTTGCCACCGTAGAGGTGGGCATACAGGATTTTTTCGGTGAGTGTGAGCGGCCGGCCAACGGCCGTGCGGGCCGCTTCGATGCGCGAGCCGAGGCCCGCGTACACGGCCCGAATCATATCAAGGTCAAACGCCATAGGGAGGAGAGTGGGTTTTTAGCTTAGGCGCAAAAGTAACTCGGCGGGTAAGCAATTGCTAGGAATTGGGTGATTTAAGACTATACTTAGAAGCTGTCCAAATAAAGCATGCAAGCAGCTCGGCTTTATCTACGAATTTTCGTTCGCAGTAGCCACCCTTTATAACCAAGCAGCGAGCTTGCTAGTTTTAAAGCTTCTGCCTTGCCCGACAGGCGGCTACCTTTGAAAAAACCTCTTTGCTATGAACACGCAAGCCGTTGAGATTATCGAAATCGAGGTACCGCTCGAAGAAGTTATGTCCCTGAATCATTCGCGCCTTATCCATCGCATCAGCGTGGCGCTGCTGCCCTACGAAAACCAATACGACATTTTGCCGGAGCTGGAATTCGAGCTGGCGGCGGGCCGTCTCAAGCCCGATGTGGCCATCACGCAGCGGCAGCAGTACGATTACCGGCGCGATGTGCTGCGGGTATTGGAGCCGCCCATCACGGCTATTGAAATTATTTCACCTACCCAGGCTTTTGATGCCCTGGTCGAAAAAATCCAGGACCAATATCTGCCCAGCGGCGTAAAATCGGCTTGGTTGGTGCTGCCCACGGTACGCAACATTTACTTATTTCTACCCGACCAGCCGCCCCAGGTTTTTACCACCGGCACCCTGCGCGACCCGGCCGCCCAGGTCGAAGTGGCGCTGGCCGACATTTTCCGCTAAACGCTCATGCGCCCTCTCTTTTCGCAACTTACCGCCGTCGCGCTGGGCCTGGCCGTGGCCGCCTGCAACTCACCCGCCACCTCCGAAAAAGCTGCCACCGAAACGGCTGGCACCTCGGCCGCCGCGCTGCTCACGCCCGGCACGTGGCGCGGCGAACTGGCCATTCAGGGCCAGCAATTGCCCTTCTTATTCGAGGTAAAAACCGAGGCCGGTAAGCCCATCGTGTACCTAATCAACAAAGGCCTGAACGGCGAGGAGCGCCTACGCTGCGACGAGATTTCGGCGGCCGGTGACTCGGCCACCATCAAGCTGCACGTCTTCGATGCCGCGCTGGTAGTGCGCGCCGATGGCAAAGACAAGCTGAAAGGCGCGTGGGTGAAGTACGACGCTAAGACGCCGTACCGGGTGCCGCTGGTGGCGGCCACCAAGACCGCGCAACGTATAAATCCTTCAGTTGATGAGCTGTTTGGTGAAGATGATGGCTCTGGTGAAAATAAGTTCGTTGCCGCCCTGCCTATGGCTATGCTGAAAGGCGCTACCTATAAAGTTGAGTTCAAGGAAGAAGATGGCAAGTCATATCCGGCAGTTGCAATAATCAAGCATGACTCAACTGGGTTCAACCGCTTGAGGGGAACCTTTCTGACAACAACCGGCGATTACCGCTACTTGGCGGGCGACATTGTTTTGCGCGCTAAAAAGCAACACTTGCTACTCAGCACCTTTGATGGCAACCACGCTTTTCTATTTGATGGGCGGTATGATGGCAAGAACATGAATGTCATCAAAGGCGACTTCTACGCCGGCAAGTCCGGCCACGAAACCTGGACCGCTACACTCGACCCCAAGGCCAAGCTGCCCGACGCCGACACGCTCACTTACCTCAAAAAAGGCGAGTCGCGGCTGAATTTCAAGTTTCCGAGCATCGTGGCGGGCGGCAGCGTCTCCCCTACCGATGCTAAGTACCGGGGCAAGGTGGTCGTGATACAAGTGCTCGGCTCGTGGTGCCCCAACTGCATGGATGAAACCGGCTTTTTGGCCCCCTGGTACGAGAAAAACAAGGCCCGTGGCGTCGAGGTCATCGGCCTGGGCTACGAGCGCAGCGCCGAGTATGCCAAGGCCGCCCCGCGCCTGCGCAAGCTCCAGGAGCGCTTCAAAATCGGCTACGACCTGGCCGTGGCCGGCGTGGCCAACAAAGACTCGGTGGCCAAATCGCTGCCGCAGCTGGCCAAGTTTCTGGCCTTCCCCACCACCATTTTTCTGGATAAGAAAGGCGCGGTGCGCAGCATCCACACCGGCTTTTCGGGGCCGGGCACGGGCAAGTATTACGACGAGGAAATCGCCGGCTTCAACCGCACGGTGGATAAATTGCTGAAAGAATAACGATGTTCGTCCTACTGAACGCCGGGAAGCATCGCTACCGCATCGTTGGAATACAGCCCACACGATGCGGTAGCGATGCTTCCCGGCGCTCAGCAGGACAGACGGCACTTACTGTCCTGCCTGCCCCGCCAGCTGTGCGCTGGTGCGCAGGTTAAACGTGCTGAACGAGTATTGCGGGCCGCCGCGCATTCCGCCGCCGCCCATGCCCCGGCCGTAGCCGCCGCCCATACCACCGCTGTTCATCACGCTGTTGGGGTCGGAAGAACTGTCCGATTTCGGCATTTCGGGCTTCATGCCGGCCAGTGTGAGGCCCACCGTAGCGGCCTGCCCGCCCGCCAGGTTGGGCACGCGCTTGTACACCAGGCGCAGCGGCACCGCCAGCTCGTAGATGAGATTGCCCTGCGCGTCGAGGTTGATGGCAGCCTTCACACCGAGCAGCGACTGCGCGTCGGCCAGCACTGGCTCCTTGCTGCCCCGAAAGTTGAGCAGCTCCATCTCCTTGGCATTCAGCAGCACCTGGCGCAGGCGCGTTTGGTGGTCGGCCAGGCGCTCGGCGGCCGAGGGGCCCATGGCGCCCGGCGGGCGCGACTCGCCCTTGGGCAACGATTCTAAATCGATGGGCAGCGGGAAGCGGATGCCGAGCTGCTGCTGGTTGCGGCCGGTGCTATCGAGCCACACTACCGTGCCCAAATACGCGAATTTGGCCTGCGTGGGCGTGTCGTTGATTTTGACGCGCAGGTACATCGTGCGGCCATCGTTGAGCACGAGGTACTGCATCTTGCTGTTGGCGTCGTATTGCAGCGAGTCGGTCCACTCGGTGGCCAGCCCGTCGATGGTGGGTGGCGTGGCCACAAACACGCTCTTTATTTTGCCGGGCGGCACCTTGGGGCCGCCTTTTGGGGCCAGCGGCGGGCGGGTGGTTGCCCCGAGCAGGGCGGCGACCGGCAGCAAAGCCAGCCCAACGGAGAAGAAACGCATAAGATAGACCCTTAAAAAAGCGGTGGTCTACAAAAATACGCCCGCCGCGTATGTCGGCCGTGCGGCGGCGGGCGCCGCGCTTGGCCGCATTCTTGCGTAGGCCGCACGCAACCCTGGGCCCCGGCCCTTGCGTTGAGGCTTCACCTAAGCTCCACATTTAACTCTTATGGCTCTTTCTTTTTTCCGCGCTGGTGCGCTCGCTCTTTCCTTGCTACCGCTGGCGGCGCTGGTGCCGCGCACGCCCTCCCACCCCACTAGCACGGCCGCCGCGCCGCTGCAAGGCGCCAAGCCCGACCCGCAGGTAATCGCGCAGTTTGGGTTGTTCGAAAACCCTAAGCTTCAGCAGTATATCGCCACCCAGGGCAAAAAGATGACGGCCATCTCCGACCGCCCCGGCGACTACGGCTTCACCATCGTCGATTCGCCGGTTATCAACGCCTTTGCCACGCCCGACGGGCACGTGTACTTCACGCGCGGCATCATGGCGTATTTCAACAATGAAGCTCAGTTTACGGGCGTGCTGGGGCACGAATTGGGGCACATCACGGCCCGCCACGGGCAGAAGCAGCAAACGCGCTCTACCATCTCCAGCATCTTGCTGGCCGGGGCCTCGATGGTGTCAAAAAGCATCGCGTCTATCGCGCAGCCGCTGTCGTCGGTAGTCGGGATTGGCTTGCTCAAATACGGCCGCGACGCCGAGAATGAGGCCGACCAGCTGGGCGTAAAATACTCGACCAAAGTGGGCTACGACGCGGCCCAGATGGCCGACTTTTTCCTGACCCTGGAGCGCACCGAAAAGGCCAGCGGCGCGGGCAGCGTGCCCGGTTTCCTTTCCACGCACCCCAACTCGGCCGACCGCTACCAGCGCGTGAAAGGCCTCGCTGCCCAAGCCAAGCAGAGCGTGGGCGGGCGCGCGCTCACCGTGAACCGCGACGCCTACCTGCGCTCCATCGACGGGCTGCCCTACGGCGAAGACCCGCGCCAGGGTTTCGTGGAGGGTGGCACCTTTTACCTGCCCGAGCAAAAGCTGCGCCTGCCCGTGCCCAGCGGCTGGAAAACCCAAAACACGCCCGAGCAATTTCAAATGGCCGAGCCCAACGGCAAGGCCATCGTGGCCCTGATAGCCGCCGGCAGCGGCACGCTCGATGCCGCCGCGCAGTCGCTCGCCAAGCAGCTCGGCCTCACCTCGCCCAGCGCCCAGCAAACAACTATCAACAGCTTCCCGGCGATGGTGGTGGAGGGCGACCAGGCCGCCAGCAGCCAGCAGAGCACGCCAGCCCACGTGCGCGCCTACCTCATTCAGGACAGCAAGTCAATATACGCGCTTATCGGCCTCGCGCCCACGGCCTCCTTCGGCACCTACGCGCCCCAAATGGCCAGCGTTGCCGAGGGCTTCCAGCGCCTCACCGATGCCAGCAAGCTCAACCGCCAGCCCGAGCGCATCCGCATCAAAACGGCCACCGGCACCACTACGCTTGCCTCGGCCCTGGCCGCCAGCGGCGTAGCCAGCAGCCGCTACGAGGAGCTGGCCATCCTGAACGGCATGAAAACCACCGACCGCTTGAGCAAGGGAATGCTGTACAAAGTGGTCGGCAAGTAAGGTATATTTGAGAAAAGCCCGCTGCTTGATGGACACGCAAGCCATCAAAATTATCAAAACCGAGGTGGTGCTCGAAGAAACCAAGTCTACCAATCACTCGCGTTTAATTCATCGCCTCGGCGTGGCCTTGCTCCCCACCACGCGCACTATACAATCTGTATCTGCCCAAGCAGCCGGTGCAGGTGCTCGCTACGGGCGTGCTACGCGACCCGGCTAGTGGGGTTGAAGTGGAAGACTGGCTATTTTGCTAGCGGCACCGTTAGGCGCACTGCCACTGGCCGCGCCCGCACGTAGCCGGGCACCAAGCGCGGCAGCTGGACCACTGCTCGTTGTAGCACCCGCCGTCCGGTGGTATCAGTGGCTGGCAACCCCAGCACCTGCGCCGGTTCTCGCACCCGGCCCGTCGAATCGATTACGAAAGAAAGCTGCCCGGTGGCGCACAAGCGGTCGCCGGTCGGCATAGATACTCTGCTATAGACCTTTTCGCACAAAAAGCCGCGCAGCACTTCCGCCCCACCCGGGTACTGCGGCATCAGTTCTGCTAGCTCGTACACGCCGGTTGAGTCGTGACGGGTCATAATCCAATCGGTACCCTCGGCCACCGGCTGGTAGGGCGGGCCGGTCAAGCCAGCCGCACTATCTCCGCTGCCCATCCGCAGCAGCCCGTAGGCAAGAGGTAATAGCAATAATAGCGCCGCCCGCCCCCACAGCTGGCGGCGCTCCGCGCGCTTTTCGGCCATTTCCTCCGGGTAATCTAAAGCGTGCGTGAGGGCCATTCGTAAGCTTTGCACCTCGTATTCAAGCCGACGGCTGCGGGTTTGCTCCTGGTAGAGGTCGGTGCGCAGCCTGCTGCTCAGGTGGCGCAGGTTGTTGGCTTCCAGCCGCAGCACGCCCGCGTCTGGCGTGTAGGCCGGGTCGTACACGGCCCGCAGGTGGGGATTGCTCAACACGGTGGCCGCCGCCAAAAACGCCTGCTGCTCCTGCACCGGCCGAAACCGCGCTACCCGCTGCCAGTAGCGCCGCACCGCGCGCTGCACCTGCACATCGGTAGCCGTTGCGTAAATTCCCAGTTGCCGGTAGTAATCAGCCATGTTTTGAACAGCCAGCCAACGAAAAACCCGTTGGCCGACGAGCTACAAAGCTCGCCAGCCAACGGGCATTTACCTAGGTTTCGCGCCTATCAGCTGAGCTGACAGTACGCGCTAGCCTTGCGCCTTACACGTTGAAGCGGAAGTGCATGATGTCGCCGTCCTGCACCACGTAGTCCTTGCCTTCCACGGCCATTTTGCCAGCTTCCTTGATTTTTACTTCCGTCTTATACTCTTGGTAGTCGGCGAGTTTAATCACTTCGGCGCGGATAAAGCCCTTCTCGAAGTCGGAGTGGATAACGCCGGCCGCCGCCGGGGCTTTGTCGCCGCGGTGCACCGTCCAGGCGCGCACTTCCTGCACGCCGGCCGTGAAGTAAGTGATGAGGTTGAGCAATTCGTAGCTGGCCCGGATGAGCTTATTGAGGCCCGATTCGGTGAGGCCGTATTCGCCCAGGAACATAGCTTTTTCCTCGGGGTCCTCCATCTCGGCAATCTGCGACTCGATGGCGGCCGACACCAGCACGACTTGCGCGCCTTCGGCTTTCACGTGCTCGCGCAGGGCGGCTACGTGCTGGTTGCCATCGGTGGCGATGCTGGCCTCGTCCACGTTGGCCACGTAGATAACGGGCTTGATGGTCAGCAGTTGCAGGTCGGCCACGGCCGCCAGGTCGTCGGCCGAGGCGACTACGGCGCGGGCGTTTTCGCCGGCTTCGAGGGCCGTTTTGAACAGCTGGAGGCTGGCTACTTCCTTTTTGGCGGCGGCATCGCCGGCCTTGGCGCTGCGCTCGCTCTTGATGAGCTTCTTATCAATGCTCTCCAAGTCCTTGATTTGCAGCTCCGTATCAATCACGTCCTTGTCAAAAACCGGGTCTACCCCACCGGCCACGTGCACGATGTTGGGGTCGTCGAAGCAGCGCACCACGTGGATGATGGCATCGACCTCGCGGATGTTGGCCAAAAACTTATTGCCTAGGCCCTCGCCCTTGCTGGCCCCCTTCACGAGGCCCGCGATGTCCACAAACTCGATGATGGTGGGCAGCACGCGCTTGGGGTTCACGAGGGCTTCCAGGATTTGGAGGCGCTCGTCGGGTACGGTTATGACGCCCACGTTGGGCTCGATAGTGCAGAAAGGATAATTGGCCGACTCGGCCTTAGCGTTGGATAACGCGTTGAAAAGCGTGGATTTGCCGACATTCGGCAGGCCGACAATACCGCAGCGGAGGCCCATTTTTTAGGAAGTGTGAATTGTGAGTTGTGAATTGTGAGTTGCCCACAATCCTGGGGCAAAGGTACGGCGGGGCAGCGGTGGCGGGCGCACACAAAAACGCGCCGCTGCCCGGCGGGCAACGGCGCGCGGTGGCCGCTTCGTAAGTGAGTCGTGTTTTTAGTCGTAGGCAGTCAGGGCGTTAATTAGTAGGCAGGGTCGCCGAGGTCGGTGGCGGGCTGGGGTGGCTGCTGGGCCTCGGGGCGGGCGGGCTGCTCGCCCTCAAAAGCCGGGCGCGGGCGGTCGAGCTCGGCCACTTCTTCCTCGGTCAATAGCTCCTCGCGCACGAAGTCCACGGCATCGTGCAGGGCGTCGATAAATTTATTAAAATCTTCTTTATATAGAAAAATTTTGTGTTTTTCGTAGCTAGCCGGGCCATCGGGGTCACTGCCGGGTCGGCGCTTGCTTTCCGTAATGGTGAGGTAGTAATCCTGGCCGCGCGTGGCTTTTACATCGAAGAAATACGTGCGCTTCCCGGCCTTCATGCGGTGCGAATAAATTTCTTCTTGGTCTCGGGGATATCGTTCGTCCACGGGTAAATTGGTAAGATGAGTGAATGTAGGGCAGTGGATACAGGGCAAGTGAGAATACAAATATAACGCCGGGCCGTTCAGCTAAAGGCGCTGGCCGGGCTTTAATCAGCTATTTAAAGGCGTGGTTTCGTTCCAGAACGCTGCACCAGGAACTAATGACATTGGTAAATAAGTAGCTTTGTGGAAGGCGCGCGCGCGCTCTCCATTCCTCGTTTCCTTCTCATGCCCGCTCCCGCGCTCGACCTCGCCGCCATTCGCTCCTTCGAAAACCTTGAGCTGCTGGCCCGCCAGCTCGTCGATGGCTTCATCACGGGCTTGCACCAGTCGCCCTACCACGGCTTTTCGGTCGAGTTCAGCGAGCACCGCCTCTACAACCCCGGCGAGAGCACCCGGCACATCGACTGGAAGGTCTTTGCCCGCACCGACAAGCTTTTCGTGAAGCGCTACGAGGAAGAAACCAACCTGCGCGCCCACCTGCTGCTCGATGTCAGCCCCAGCATGTACTACCCCGCACCGGGCCACGACAAGCTGAAATTCAGCATTTTGGCCGCCGCCGCGCTCACCACGCTGCTCCAGCGCCAGCGCGACGCGGTGGGCCTCGTCACCTTCGCCGAAAAGGTGGAGCTGCAAACGCCCGTGCGCTCGACCAGCAGCCACCGCCACACGCTGCTGCTGGCCATGCAGACGCTGCTCGAGCGCCCCGCGCCCGCAGCGGCCAGCCGCCAGGCCAGCGCCCACACCGACGTGGCGGGCGTGCTGCACACCATCGCGCAGCAGATTCCCAAGCGCTCGCTCGTGGTCGTGTTCAGCGACATGCTGGGGCGCGGTGCCCAGGAGCAGGAGGCCGCCCTAGCCGCCTTGCAGCACCTGCGCCACCAGCACCACGAGGTGCTGCTGTTTCACGTATTAGACCGGGCCACGGAGGCCGATTTCGACTTTCAGGACCGGCCCTACATCTTCGAAGATGTTGAAACGGGGCAGGAAATCCGCCTCCAGCCCGCCCAGGTGCGCGCGCAGTACCGGGCGGCCATGCGCCAGTTTGAGGAAGACCTGGCCCTGCGCTGCGGGCAGCTCAAAATCGACTTCGTGCCCGTCGATGTGCGCGAGCCCTTCGACAAAGTTCTCTACGCCTACCTCGTTAAGCGCGGTAAAGCGCGCTAGTTTTCATGTTCTTACTTACTTCCATCCTCGGGTTTATTGCGCTGCTAATCCTCGATTTGCTGCTGGCCTCGGTCACGATGTACATCGCCTACTCGCACGGCCACTCGCGCGGCCGGTGGTTTTTGCTGGGTATGGTGCTGCCGTTTTTCTCCATCTTCATCGCCCTGGCCGTCGCCATCCGCGACGAGCAGCGGGCCAAAGCCGCCCGCGGCGGCGCGCCCCGGCCCGTGCCCGAGCCAGGCGAGTTTTAAATTTGAGCCGTTAGCTTTTGGCTGTTAGCCGTTAGCGCTCGCCAGAAAAAAGCTACCAGCTAACAGCCAAAAGCTAACAGCCCAAAAACCGCTACTTTCGCGGCAGTTTTCACTGGCCGGGCCGCCCGGCTGTTACGCTTTTCGTATGTACCAAGTATGGTTGATTCTGCACTCGTGGGGCCGCTGGTTCGTGTTGGGCGCGGGCCTGCTGGCCGTGTTTCGGGCCTACGGCGGCTGGCAGGGCCGCCGCCCCTTCACCAAGGGCGACAACGGCATTAGCGCCGCGTTTTCGGGCTTTATGTGGTTGCAAGTCATTGTGGGCCTGGGCCTGTATTTTGGCCTCAGCCCCTGGGGCCTCAACGGCCTGAAGCAGTACGGCATGAAAGACCCCACGGCCCGCTTTTTTGGCGTAGAGCACATTGCCGTCATGATTATTGCCGCCATTTTGGCCCAGGTGGGCCGCATCGCCCTCAAGCGCGCCCCCAGCGATACGCTCAAGCACAAAAAAGCCTTTATCTACTTCAGCATCGCGCTGCTGCTGGTGCTGCTCATGATTCCGTGGGGTATCTGGAACCCGGCGCGGCCCGCGTTTCGCTTTTAGTTGGTAGCCTGATGCTAAAAAGCCTTCTCACCGAAATGTGGGAAGGCTTTTTCCGTTACTAGGCCAGCGGCTTTTCTTACACGGGCTGCCTTGCCAGGGCTTGCAACCTATTTATAGCTATACTTACTCTTGCCTGAGCATACACTCCACTTTGCTGACCTCGACCTATGCTGCTGCCCCGCTACGTCCCGTCTAAGTTCCTACTTCCCTACTTGGTACTAGTCACTTGCCTGGCGGCTTGCCAAGACAAAGACGCCGCGCCCGAAGCCAGGCAGTGCGCCGGTACTTCGGCCTCGGCGGCGGGGCGCGTAGTGGTGCGCTACCAAGAGCAGCTTGGCAGCGGCGGCCCGGCCGCCGCGCTCATCTGCCACGATGAGGTGATGCACCCCTGCGCCAACTACTTACTAGACCAAGTAGTTACCAGCGCAGGCGACCAGCTAGGCATCCATTTTAAGGGGGCAATCACCCCAAACATTTGCCTTACGCAGCCGAGGCTGGCGTATAGCCAGGTCGATTTGAGCAAGCTGGCCATCGGCACCTACGCGGTAGCGTGGCAAGCCGGAAGCAAGCAAACTACCGGCACTATCAACGTGCTGGCCGACCGCGTGGAGGTGAGCAGCTGCGACAGCAATACCGTGGCCGTGCGCAACCCCGTTACCTACCGCATTCCCGCTACCACTATCTGGGGCCAGAGCTACGCCCGCACGCCGGCCGCCCAGGCGGCGGTGGCCGTGGTGCTCGACTCGCTGCGCAAGGAAGGGGCCGTGCCGATAACACTGCCCGCCGGGCAATACAGCTACTTTCAGGTCGATGCTGCCGGCAAGCTCGTGCCCATCTCAGCCAGCCAGAATGGCCAGCCCGCTTCGGCCATCACCACGCCCATCCTACTCAGCTATTCCGGCAATTTTGCGCGCCTCCGGGGTGTGCTGAAGCGCAAGCCGCAGGCCGCCGACCTCTCCATGAGCTTGCAGTCGGCACGCGGCGAAAATGGCTGGTAGTAAGCCAGTCACTGCTGGCGCACCCCGCGTTTTGGGGTGGGCAGCAACCACAGAAATGCCCTTCGGTTGCGTAACCGAAGGGCTTTTTTGTGAAGCGGCAAGCGCTAGATGGCCTGCCCGCCGCTCACCTCTAGGCGCTGGGCGTCAATCCACTCAGCCTCGGGAGTGCACAGGAAAGCTACCACCGGGCCGATATCCGTAGGCAGGCCCACGCGGCCCAGAGCCGTGAGGCCGGCGATGTGCGCGTTAATCTCCTTATTGTCGCGGGTGCGGCCGCCGCCAAAGTCAGTTTCGATAGCGCCGGGAGCCACGACGTTGGCCCGGATGCGGCGGCTGGCCAGCTCCTTAGCCTGGTACTTGGTAAGCGTTTCCACGGCGGTTTTCAGGCTGGCGTAGGCCGATGAGCCAGGGAAAGTGATGCGCGTGAGGCCCGACGAAATATTGACGATGCCGCCGCCGTCGTTGAGCAGCGGCAGCGCCTGCTGCGTGAGGAAGAAAGGCCCTTTGAGGTGAATATTCAGCAGCTCATCAAATTGCTGCTCAGTGGTTTCGGCATAAGCCGCGTACAAGCCCGTGCCGGCGTTATTGATAAGAAAATCGAAGCGGTCGGCGTCGAACGTATCGCGCAGCGCGGTTTTTACCTGCTCAAAAAAGCCGCCGAACGTGCTGACTTGGGAGGCATCGAGCTGCAAGGCCACGGCCTTTTGGCCCAGGGCCGTGATTTCGGCTACCACACTTTCGGCTTCGGCCTGCTGGCTGTGGTAGGTAAGGATAACGTCGAGGCCTTTTTGGGCCAGGTTTTGGGCCATGTTTTTGCCCAGGCCACGGCTGCCGCCAGTGACGAGGGCGATTTTGGAAGAACTCATTTGTAAGGCTGGAGTAAGGGAAACAGGTACGCTATATCAGACGCGGCACGGGCCGATTTACTTTAGCGTCTCCAGCCGCACTATTCCAGCCCCCATGCCTACCGACTTTCTTTCCAGCGCCCACAAGCAATTTGCTTACTACCAACTGCTCGGCGAGCAGGCCATGGCGCAGGTGCCCGACGCGCACTTATTCTGGCAGCCCAATGCGGCCAGCAACAGCATTGCCACCATCGTGAAGCATTTGTGGGGCAATATGTTATCGCGCTGGACCGACTTCCTCACCACCGACGGCGAAAAGCCCTGGCGCGCCCGCGAAGCTGAGTTCGACAATGACCTCACCACCCGCGCCGAAATCCTGGCCAAGTGGCACGAAGGCTGGCAGTGCCTTTTCGCCGCTTTAGGTGCCCTTACGCCCGCCGACCTCGACCGCACCATCTACATCCGCCACCAGGGCCACTCCGTGACCGAGGCCATCAACCGGCAACTGGCTCACTATCCTTATCACATCGGCCAAATCGTGTATATCGCCCGCTTGGTAGCCGATGAGGCGTGGCAGTCACTGTCCATTCCACGCGGCAATTCGGCGGTTTACAATGCGCAGAAGTTCGCGCAGCCACCGCACCAGGCGCATTTTACGGACGAGTATCTGGGCAAGTAATCCGCCTTTTTGCAAGCGGTTTTGCAGGCAAGCCGCCTGCCGTGCTTCGGCAAGGCCCGCGTGACGGCCCATGCCGGGCTGGCGCACCGCCTGGCGGGCTGCGCATGAGCGCACCACCATCATTGCTGATGCGACTTTTTCAGCCGCCGCTAGCTAGCCCCACTGCAGGCAGAGCAGAATACTTATCACCACGCCGCGCACGGTGAAATACTGGCGCAGAAACTTGAGCGCCTGCGTTAGTTGAGCCTCGACGGTTTTGATGGAAATATTCAGCTCCTGCGCAATCGTGGCATTGGAGAGACCCTGCTGCCGGCTCATGGTGAATATAAGCTGCCGCCGGCTTGGCAAATGCGCCAGCGCCTCCCCGTACATGGCTTGCAGCTCCTCATATTCCAGCTGGCTGGCGGGGGCCGCTAGCTCGGTGACCAGGTTTTCGGGGTAGTCCTGGTACACCCAGCGGTGCGCGCGCCGCAGCTGGTTGAGGATGGCGTGCTGCGCCGAGGTATAGAGGTAGCCCTTACGAGCGCTCGGGTCAGTGCCCACGGCCTGGCGCTTTTCCCAGAATTTCAGAAAGCACTCCTGCACAATCTCCTGCGCCCCGGCGTGCGAGTGCAGCTGGCTGTAGGCCAGGCGGTAAATACCCGCCGCGTGCTGCCCAAAGAGCAGCTTAAACAGCTGGTAGTCGTCTTCGGAAGAAGCCGAATCGACGCCTAAGGAAGCAGAGTGGGTAATCCGCAAAGCAGAAGAAAAATGAGCGCCCAGAGGCCAAAGAGTGAGCCGCAGCAGGACTGTTGGCTCCTTAAAGGTACCGGGCTGCGCAACCCAACCATCCTGAACTCTCCTGGCTGTCAGCGACTACCAGCTACCAAGGCCGAATGGCATTTTTTTTCGCCTTCGAGTAAGGGTCGGGGCTGGTTCGGGTGTCGTTGCTAAAGAAGGCCCCACAAACCCTCTTTTCTTCTATGGCAAACCCCTTACCCTTTGCAGCCTACCTGCGCTACTGCCGGCACCAGTCCTCGCCCCAAGAGGCGCGCGCCGTGCGGGCCTGGCTGGCCGACCCGGCCAATGCCCCGCTGGCGCAGGCCTGGCTGGCGCGGTACGCGCAGTTGCTGGAGCAGGAAGGCCCGCCCGCACCAATGCCCGACTTCGAGAAAGTACAGGCTGACTTGCTGGCGCAGCTGGGCCTGGCCCCGGCCCCGGCCCAGCCCAAACGCAAGCTGCTCAGCCTGCCGTACTGGGCTGCGGCGGCGGTGCTCCTCATCGGCCTGCTGGCGGGCAGCGCCTGGCTCTGGCGCGCCAAACCCGCCCCCGGCCGGCCCACCGAGCTGGCCACCCACAACGGCGAGGTACGCACCGTGCGGCTGCCCGATGGCTCGGCGGTGACGCTGAACGCGAACTCCCGGCTGCGCTACGCGGCGGCGTGGCCCGCCAGCGGCCCGCGCGAGGTGTGGGTAGATGGCGAAGCCTTTTTCTCGGTCAAGCACCTGGCTACTAACCAGCGGTTCCGGGTACACACCAGCGGCAACTTCACGGTGGAGGTGCTGGGCACCACGTTCACGGTGTACCGGCGGCACGCCCAGGCGCGGGTGGTGCTGCTCTCGGGCAAGGTGCGCGTGGCCTTCGCCGACCACCGCCAGCCCGACGTGCTGCTGAAGCCCGGCGAGCTGCTGCAAACCGCCGACGCCCGCCCCCGGCAGCTGCTGCACCAAACGGTGCAGGCGCCCCGCTACGCCGCCTGGACCGCGAAAAAGATGGTCTTCAACGACACGCCCATCGCCGAGCTGGCTACCCAGCTGCGCGATACCTACGGCATCGCCGTGGTGGTAACTGACCCCGCCATGAGCCGGCAAACCATCACGGGCACCGTGCCGCTGGGCGACCTCGACCTGCTGTGCCAGGCCCTGGAGGCGTCGTTCCAATTCAGGGTAACGCGCCAAGCCGGGCGCATCCTGCTGTCTCCCCGCTAAGCTTCATTTTCCCACCCTTTTCACCCGTGTTTATGAAACCACTGCCTACCCCTGCCAGGGGCCAGCGGGCGCGCCAGGCCACCCTGGCGGCCTGCCTTTTGCTGCCGCTAGCGGCCTCGCCGGCCCACGCGCAGCTGCTTGCCATTGCCCAAAACGCCCCGGCGCAAGCCGCCGCGCCGCAGGGCGTGTCGCTCCAGGACTTGCTGAGCGAGTGGGAAAAGCAGTACCGCGCCACCATCGTGTACAAGACCGACCTGGTGCGCGGCAAGCGCGTGGCACCCGCCGCCGCGGCCGGCAGCCTGGAGGCGCAGCTAGCCAGCGTGTTGCCGCAGGCGGGGCTCGGCTTTCAGAAGCTGCGCGCCGACTACTACGTGCTCGTGGCCGCCGCGCCGGCGGCTACCGCCGCGGCCCAGGCCACCATTTCGGGGCGGGTGGTGGACGAGAAGGGCGAGGGCCTGCCCGGCGTGAGCATCGCCGTGAAGGGCACTTCCAATGGCACGACTACCGACCCGGACGGGAATTTTCAAGTAGCGGTGGCGGACGAAAAAGCCGTGCTCGTGTTCAGCTACGTGGGCTACACCAGCCAGGAAATAACGGTGGGCACCCAAACTACGCTGGCCATCAAGCTGCTGCGCGACGCCAAGCAGCTCGACGACGTGGTGGTGGTGGGCTACGGCACCCAGGTGCGCCGCGAGATAACCGGGGCCGTGCAAACGGTGCAGGCCAGCACCCTAGCCGACATCCCGGTGGCCCAAACCACCCAGAAGCTGCAAGGCAAGCTGGCGGGCGTGCAGATATTGCAGGGCACCGGCAAGCCGGGCCAGGGCATTCAGGTGCGCATCCGGGGGCAGGCGTCCATCTCGGCGGGCAGCGAGCCGCTGTACGTGGTCGATGGCTTTCCGCTTGTCACGGACATCAGCACCATCAACCCTGATGAGATTGAGACGATTACGGTGCTCAAGGACGCGGCCTCCACCTCGCTCTACGGCTCGCGGGCGGCCAATGGCGTGGTGCTCATCACGACCAAGCAGGCCAAAAGCGGCCAAACCAGCGTGGGCCTGAATGCCTACTACGGCGTGCAGCAGGTGCCCCAAAAAGGCCGCCCCGACATGATGAACGCCCAGGAATTTGCGCAGTTCAAGAAAGAAAGCTACGAGGACGCGGGCCAGCCCGTGCCGACCTACTTCCAGAACCCGGCGCAGTACGGCGAGGGCTACAACTGGTACAATGCCATGCTGCGCACGGCCGCCATCCAGAACTATAGCGTGTCGCTGACGGCGGGCAAAGACAAGTTTACGACCTTGGCCGTGCTGGGATATTTTGGGCAGGAGGGCGTGGTGCTCAACTCCAACCTCAAGCGCTTTTCGCTGCGCCTGAACTCGAACTACAACGTGACCGACAAGGTGCAGGTGGGCGTGAACCTGGCCCCGAACTACACCATCGACAATACGCCGCCCACCGACGGGCAGTTTTTCAACGGGCAGGGGCTGCTCAATAATGCGCTGCTCTCGTGGCCCACGCTGGCCTACCAAAACGCCGATGGCTCGCTGCCGCTGTCGGTGGCCGCGCCGGGCCTGTCGGCCTTCACCGAGCCCAACTGGTACCGCTCCATTCAGGAAATCACCAACAAAAACACCCAGCAGCGCCTGCTCACCAACGCCTACTTGCAGGTGGAGCCGCTGAAAGGCTTGCTGCTGAAATCGACCATCAACCTCGACCTAGGGTCGGCACTGTTTAATAACTTCAACCCCTCGACGGCCTCGATTGCCTTTGCCAGCCCGCCGCCCGTGACGGCCAGCGCCGTGCAGCGCACCAACTATTACTACTCGTGGCTGAACGAGAACACGGCCACCTACCACCGCGATTTGGGCGACCACCAGTTCGACCTGCTCGGGGGCTACACCGTGCAGCGCTACCACCAGGACTACACCCAGATTCGGGCCACCAACTTCCCCGACGACCGCATCCAGACCATTCAGTCGGGCCTGAATATAGACCGGCCCAGCACGTTCAACGACATTCAGGAGTGGAGCCTGGTCTCGTACATCGGCCGCCTCAACTACAACTACAAGGGCAAGTACCTGCTGAGCGGCTCGATACGCCGCGACGGCTCGTCGCGCTTCGGCGTCAACAACCGCAACGGCGTGTTTCCGTCGGTGTCGGCCGGCTGGGTCGTGACCGATGAGGAATTTGTGCCCAAGGTAGACCAGCTGACCTTCCTGAAGCTGCGCGGCAGCTACGGCCTCACCGGCAACAACAACATCGGCAATTACTCGCAGTACGCCAACGTGAACACCAACGTGAACGCCGTTTTTGGCTCGACCGTGACCAACGGCGCAGCCGTGACCTCGCTGAGCAACCCTAACCTGGGCTGGGAAAAAACCCGGCAGCTCGACCTGGGCCTCGATTTGGGCTTGTTCAACAGCCGCGTGGTGCTGAACTACGACTACTACGTGAAGAACACCACCGACCTGCTCTACAGCGTGGCCGTGCCGCAGGAGTCGGGTTTTGGCAGCTTTTTGGGCAACATCGGCGAGCTGAAATTCTGGGGCCACGAAATCGCCATCACTTCGCAAAACCTGGTGGGTAAGTTCCGGTGGACAACCAACTTCAACATCGCCTTCAGCGACAACAAAGTGGTGGCCCTGGCCGATGGTATCGACCGCATTTACGGTGACGCCACCATTACGCGGGTGGGCGAGCGCATCGGGCAGTTTTACGGCATGGTGCACGAGGGCGTGTACCGCAACCAGCAGGAATACAACGACGCGCCCAAGGCCTACAACTCCATCGTGGGCTCGGCGCGCTTCCGCGACGTGAACGGCGACGGCGTGGTAACTAACGGCGGCGACAACGACGACCGCACAGTTATCGGCAACCCGTTTCCCAAGTTTATCTACGGCTTCACCAACACATTTAATTACGCGGGCTTCGACCTGACGGTGGTGGCCTCGGGCTCGCAGGGCAACGACATCATGCGGCGCACCGACACGGGCACCACCAACCTCGACGGCGTCTTCAACGTGCTGCGCGAGGTGAAGGACCGCTGGCGCTCGGAAAGCAACCCCGGCGCGGGCCTTTACGGCACCACCACCGGCAGCACCGGCCTCGAGCGCGACTGGATAAGCAGCCGCTTCGTGCACAAGGGCAGCTTCCTCACCCTCAAGAATATTGCGCTAGGCTACACCGTGCCCGTGGCGCAGCTCAAGCCCTTCCGCACCATCCGGGTGTATGGCAGCGTGCAGCAGGCCTTCGTGTTTACGAAGTACACCGGCGGCAACCCTGAGGTGACGCTTGACGCGGGCGGCAACATCGCCGGCCCGCTCAACCAAGGCCTGGACTACAGCGCCTACCCCGTGCCGCGCACCTTCACGCTGGGCGTCAACCTGGGCCTGTAAGCTTTTTCCCACCCTTCTAGCGCTAGTATCATCATGAATTTGAAACCAATAGCTGCCGGCCTGTTGCTGCTCTCGCTCACGGCCTGCGAGGATAAGCTGCTCAATATCACGTCGCAGACTAACCTGACTACGGCCACGTATTTCCAGACCCAGGCCGACTTTCAGGCGGCCGTGACGGCTACTTACGAGCCGCTGCGCGGCCTCTACGGCCAGGCCTACGTGATGGGCGAAATGCACTCCGACAACGCCCGCTACCAGTACAACCCCGCCGACCGCGGCCAGCAGGATGCCGAAAACGTGGCCGACTTTATCGCGCAGCCCAGCAACGGCTTCGTGTACAATAAGTACGTCACCAACTACCGCATTATCAGCCGGGCCAACCAGGTGTTATCGCAGATTGACGCGGCCACCTTCGACCAAACAGCCCGCAACACCCTCAAGGGCGAGGCGCTGTTTTTGCGGGCCCTGGCCTACGCCGAGCTGGCGCAGTACTACGGCGCGGTGCCGCTGCACCTGGCGCCCGTAACCGACCGCACCCAGGCTGCCCTGCCGCTCTCGCCCGCCGACTCGGTACTGGCCCGCGTGGTGCGCGATGCGCGGCTGGCGGCCACGCTGCTGCCGGGCAAAAAAACCCAGGTGGCGGGCCGCGCCACCACCGGCGCGGCCAAAACCCTGCTGGGCAACATTTACCTGGTGCGCAAGCAGTACGCCGCCGCCGAAACCGTGCTGCGCGAAGTCGTGACCTCGGGCGACTACAGCCTGCTGCCCACCTACGCCGCCGCCTTCGACCCGGCCAACAAGAACAGCAGCGAGTCGGTGTTTGAGGTACAGTACCAAGTGGGCTCTGATGGCTACGCCAGCAATTTTATCTACGGGATGCTGCCCCGGCCCCTGGCCGCCAGCACGGTAGCCGCCCTCACGGGCGTCACCAACCCGCAGGTTATTTCGCAGTTCGAAGCCTTCAACGTGCCCACGCCCGACATCATCGCCGCCTACGAGCCCAGCGACGCCCGCAAAGCCGCCACCATCGACTATACCACCACTACCGACGGCAAGCAGTACCCCTACGTGCGGAAGTACCTGCACCCACACGGCCAGTTTGGCCTCACCAACGACAACTGGCCGGTATACCGCTACTCGGAGGTATTGCTGCTGCTAGCCGAAGCCCTCAACGAGCAGGGCAAGCCCACCGATGCCGCGCCCTTCCTCAACCAGGTGCGCGCCCGCGCCGGCCTGGCCGCCACCACCCAAACCGGCCAAACGAACCTGCGCACCGCCCTCGCCAACGAGCGCCGCGTGGAGCTGGCCTTCGAAAACAAGCGCTGGCTTGACCTCGTGCGCACCGGCCAGGCCGTGGCCACCATCACCGCCTACGGCACGCGGGTGAAAGCCAACCCGACGGCCTACTACTTCCCGGCGGGTGCCGGGCCGGTGCCTTCGGCGTTTACGAACGTTAGTTTGACCTTTCCGCTGCCGGCCGCCGAGGCGCAGCTAAGCCCTTATTTTTAAGGGTTATTGGCTCGCCTGACGTGGACCTCACCCCCTAGCCCCCTCTCCAAAAAAGAGGGGAACTAACTCTAGTTCTAGAAGCTAAGACTAAAAACTAGTTCCCCCTCTTTTTTGGAGAGGGGGCTAGGGGGTGAGGTCCACGTCAGGCGAGTCCCTACCCCCCCACCCCCGTTAAAGCATCTCTGCTGCCTGGTTGACGCACTCAACGAAAGCGGCGGAGATGCTTTGGCTATTTAGTTTCTCCAGCTACCGCCGTCCCTTTCCCATGACCACCCGAATCTGGCTTTTCCTGCTGCTACTGCTGCCCAGCGCGCTTCTGGCTGCTGACCTAAGCATCACTAATTTGAAAGTAGAGTACACCGCCACGCCCCTAGGTATTGACGTGGCGGCCCCGCGCTTTAGCTGGCAGCTGGCGGCGGACCCTGGCCAGCCGCGTGGCAGCCGGCAGGTGGCCTACCAACTGCGCGTCAGCAACGAGGCAGGCGAATTGGTCTGGGATTCAGGCAAGGTAGCCGATGGCTCTTCGCTGAACGTACTGTACGCGGGTAAGGTGCTGGCCGCCAGCACGCGCTACACCTGGGTGGCCACGGTTTGGGACCAGCAAAACGCGCCGCACACGGCTACCTCGTGGTTTGAAACCGGCCTGCTGAATTCCGACCCGAAGCTCGCGGCCTGGGGCGGGGCCAAGTGGATAGGCGGCGGCGATGCGGACATGGTGCTGTACGCGCCCTATTTGCCGGTTTTTCGGCTGGCCTACACGGTGCAGCTCGATGCGGACTCGAAAAGCACCCGCGCCAGCTTTGTCTACGGGGCCAACGACCCGCGCCTGCTCGACAAAAACAAGAACCTCTACCACCTGCAAAACCAGCCCAACGCGTCGTACCTGCGGCTGGAACTGGACATTGCGCTCCTAGCTGCCAAAGGCCCGGCGCAACTACGTATCTACCGGGTAGGCTACCACCCGAATGACAAGCAGGACACACCTTTCAAGAGCTTTGCCATCCCGACCGCGCTGCTCCACAACGGCAACAAATACGCCCGGCACACTTTCGAGCTTAGCTCCGACCTAGGCTATTCGCGCATCTATTTGGATGGCACGAAGCGCGAAAATCAGGTGGCCGAAGTCAACTTGAACCCGCTGGGCCAGGGCGGCGATTTCATTGCCTTTCCGGTGGTGGCCGACATTGGCTTTGCCGTGCCTAAGGGCCAGGCGGCGGCTTTTTCGGGGGTGGAGGTGCGCAACTTCCGCAGCCCCGGCAATGTGCTGTTTACCGAGCAGTTGGGCGCGCAGCCCTACGCCGGCATTTTCGCGGCGGCCCCGGCCGTGCGCGTGCGCAACGCGGCCTACCAGGTGCGCGGCGGCGCGGCGGGCGCGCTGGTGCTGGCCGACCCGAGCCGCAATGCGACACCCATGCTGCGCACCACCTTCGCGGCGGCCCCGGCCAAAATCGCCAAAGCCCGCCTCTACGTGACGGCCCGCGGCATCTACGACGTGTACCTGAACGGCGCCCGCCTCGGCAACGCTTACTTCAACCCCGGCCTGACGCAGTACCCCAAAACCCACCTCTACCAAACCTTCGATGTGACCGCCCAGGTGCGGCCCGGCCCGAATGCCCTAGGGGCCATTTTGGCCGAGGGCTGGTGGAGCGGCGGCGCCACCTACATGGGCGGCTTCTGGAATTTCTTTGGCGACCGGCAGTCGCTGCTGGCCAAGCTGGTGGTCACCTACGCCAATGGCGAGCAGGACGTTATCGTCAGCAATCCGGCCACCTGGTCGTACTGCAACGACGGGGCCGTGCGCTACGGCAGCTTCTTCCAGGGCGAGGTGTACGACGCCGCCAAAGAAGCCCGCATAGCCCAGTGGAGTACGCCCGCCTACGCCGCTACCGGCTGGCACCCGGCCCAGGAAGTGAGCCTGGAAGGCCACATCAGCCACGACGAAGCCAATGCCCGCACCAACATGCCGCCCGTGGACGACTACGCGCAACTGCAGCTAGTGGGCCAATATGGCCCCACCGTGCAGCCGGTGGCCGAGCTCACGGCCCAGTCGGTGGCCGAGGTGCGGCCCGGCGTGTTCGTCTATGACATGGGGCAAAATATGGTGGGCGTGCCCCGCATCAGACTGACCGGTATGCGGCCCGGCCAGCGCCTGGTGCTGCGCTACGCCGAGGTGAAGTACCCCGACCTGCCCGAATACAAAGGCCAAGAAGGCACGCTGATGCTGGAAAACATCCGCGCCGCGATGGCCCAGGACATCTACATCGCCAAGGGCGGCGCCGAGACGATTGCGCCGCGCTTCACCTACCACGGCTACCGGTTTGTGGAGATTACGGGCATCGAAAAACCCCTGCCGGTGGCGGCCGTGCAGGGCACGGTCCTTAGCTCGCTCGACGGGCTGGCCTCGCGTTATGAATCGTCGAACCCGCTGGTAAACAAGCTCTGGGAGAATATCACCTGGTCGATGCGGAGCAATTTCCTGGCCATCCCCACCGACTGCCCGCAGCGCAACGAACGCCTGGGCTGGAGCGGCGACATTTCGGTGTTTTCGCGCACCGCCACCTACCTGGGCGAGGTACCGCAGTTTTTGCGCCGCCACCTGCAAGCCCTGCGCGACGTGCAGCGCCCCGACGGCCGCTTCGCCGACGTGGCCCCGCTGGGCGGCGGCTTCGGGGGCACTTTGTGGGGCAGCGCCGGCATCACCGTGGCTTGGGAAAGCTACCAGCAGTACGGCGACCGGCAGCTGCTGGCCGAGCACTACGACGCCATGAAGCGCTACATCGCCTACCTGCGCCAGCACCTCGACCCCAAAACCGGCGTGCTCACCGAAGGCCCGCTCGGCGACTGGCTGGGGCCGGAGCAGGGCCGCAACGACAATACGCTGCTCTGGGAAGCTTACTTCCTGCTCGACCTCGACATCATGCGCAAAGCGGCTACCGTACTGGGCAAAACTGCTGACGCCCAAGAGTTTGCCGACTTGCACGCGCAGCGCCAGCAGTTCTTCAACGCCACCTACGTTGATAAGCAAACCCAGCGCACCGTGCACTCGGGCTTCCGGCAGGATGCCAACACCAACCCCAAACCCGGCGATTTGGTCGATACGCAGGCCTCCTACGTACTGCCGCTGGCCCTGGGTGGCTACGCGCCCGAAAACCAGGCCCCGGCCGTGGCTAACCTGCTGGCCACCATCACCCGCGCCAACAAGCTCGATGCGGGCGGCACCGCCCCGCCCTACTCGCTCATGACGGGCTTTATCGGCACGGCCTGGATTTCCAAGGTGCTGTCGGAAAACGGGCATTCGGATGTGGCCTACCGCTTGTTGCAGCAAACGACGTATCCCTCCTGGCTGTACTCGGTGGAGCAGGGCGCCACTACCATCTGGGAGCGGCTGAATTCCTACACCCGCACCGAGGGCTTCGGCGGCAACAACCGCATGAACTCCTTCAACCACTACTCGTTTGGGGCGGTGGGCGCGTGGCTCTACGACACGTCGCTGGGCATTGCGCGCGATGAGAATTCACCCGGTTTTCAGCACTTTATCTTGCAGCCTACGCCCGACCCGACCGGCCAAATGACTTATGCCAAAGGCTACTATGACTCGCTGTACGGGCGCATCGAAAGCGGCTGGGAGCAAGCCGGCACCACCTGCCAGTACCGGCTGGTGGTGCCCGCCAACGCGTCGGCCACGCTCTACCTGCCCGCCCCGCGCGAGCAAAGCGTAACGGAAAGCGGCCGGCGCGCCGCCAAGGCGGCCGGCGTCAAGTTCTTGCGTTTGGAAAAGGGCAAGGCAGTGTATGAGCTAGGGGCCGGCACGTATGCCTTTACGGTGCGGCTGAAGTGAGTTGCAAGGAAGCTCGTGCCGCCGCACCAGGCGCATTTCACCGCTGGGTATCTGGGCAAGCAGCACAGCGGGCCCGCCAGAATCCGGCGTGAGTTTAGCGCAACTCACGCCGGCACCAGCCAGCGTTCGCCACTTAATTCTCGTCGGCGCCTCGCAGGGCCTGGCCTTGGTAAAACGCCCGCTGCGCGAAGGCCACCGCATGGCCGCCACCTCCCGCAATCCAAAAACCCTGGCGGCCGCGGCCGCCTTTTTGCCCCTGCACCTGCTGCTTGGCCCCGATGCCTACCAGCGCGCCAGCACCAAGCTCGATGGGCGGCGCCAAAATTTTGAAGCCTGGCAACCCTTCACGCTTTCTACCAGCTTTGAGGCGTAGCGGCTGGCCGGGCGCAGCCTGGGGGTTGGCCGGGAGATGTCGGGCGTTGGTCGAGCAACTTTTTTGGCTTGCAACTACGGTAAGCCGCGCGGTATCGCGTCTATAGCACCAGTCATCGCCTTTTCTAGCTCTCCCCCACCATGCTGTACCTGTTTGGCCGCCTCGCTCTGAGCGATTCTCTTTCTTACCAAGAAGCTTTCAATTACGATGACTACCAAGAAAATATGGTTCGTGACCGGCGCCTCGAAGGGTCTGGGCCTGACGCTCGTGCGGCAGCTGTTAGCCGCCGGCTACGCCGTAGCCGCCACTTCCCGCCAGCTGGCCGAGCTAACGCAGGCCGTGTCAGCTGCCCCTGACCAGTTTCTGCCTCTGCACATGGACCTCAGCAACGAGGCCAGCGTGTAGCAAGCTATCCAGTCCACTATCAGCACCTTAGGCGGGCTCGATGTGGTGGTAAACAACGCGGGCTACGGCCAGCTCGGCGGCCTCGAAGAACTAACCGACCAGGAAGCTCGCCAGAACTTTGAGGTCAATGTCTTTGGCCTGCTCAATGTGTTGCGCCACGCCACGCCGCACCTGCGGCAGCAGGGCTCGGGCCAGGTATTCAACATTTCGTCGGTGGGTGGCTACACCGGCAATTTCCCCGGCTGGGGCATTTACTGCGGCACTAAGTTCGCGGTGGCCGGCCTCACCGAGTCGTACGCGGCTGAAATGAAGGAATTTGGCGTGCACGCTACCGTCGTGTACCCCGGCTATTTCCGCACCGATTTCCTGACCAGCGGCTCGCTCGGCACGCCCAAAAACCCCATCGCCGCCTACCAAGCCGTCCGCGATTCGCAAGCCGCCCACGAGCAGCAAATCAACGGCAACCAGCCCGGCGCCCCCGTAAAAGCGGCCGAAGTACTCATCCAGGTCAGCAAAGCCGAAAACCCGCCCGTTCACTTGTTTTTGGGCGCAGATGCCAACCAAATGGCCGCCCAGCAAATGGCCACCGTGCAGCACGAGGTACAGCAGTGGCAGGCCGTGACCAGTGCCACAGATTTTGCGACAGTGGCCTAAAGTAGCAAGGTTGCGGGCAAGCCTACTAAACCAACATATCCGTAAACGAGCGTCATGCTGAACGCAGTGAAGCATCTCTATCGCACCGTTAAAGAAGGTGGTAGAGATGCTTCACTGCGTTCAGCATGACATATACTATGCTACTCCGCTAAAGAGCGGTACAGCCGATAGCCGCCTACCGTATCCACGGGCTGGTAGAGGGGCGCCAGCCGGAGCGGCAGCCGGTCGTTGGGGGCGGTGATGAAGTAGTCGGCCGCCACCGGGCTACGTGCCGGGTGCCACGCCGGCCGGCCCGCCCGTAGGCTGAGGAAATAGGGATAAAAGCTTTCCTCGGAGAAAGCCCGCGTGCCGGTGGGCGGTAGGGTGGCCACGCGCGTCAGGCCCAACTGGTAGTCGCGCAGCACTTTGCTATTGTACAGGGCCGACGGGTCTTGCACCGGGTTGTGGCGCACGAAACGCGCCCCCAACCATATACCGAGCGCCGATAGTACCGTGGTGCCCGCCCACCGCCGCCAGCTGCTCAGCAGCAGGCCCGGCGCGAGCAGCCCCAGCACCAGCGCCAAGCTAAAGAGGGCCAATAGATTGCGCGGAAATAGTAGCAGGTGCAGCTTTAGCGTGCCGGCCACCAGCGCGAGCAGCCAAAACGCGTAGAGCAGCGCCAGCCGCCGCCAGGGCCACTTTTGGCTGGCTGCGGCAGCCGGGCGCGGCCATACCAGCAGCGCCAGCGGCACCAGCACCAGCGCGTAGCTCAGGCCGTAGTCCGGCCCACCGTAGCCAAAGCAATAGCTGGTGTAATTCAGAAATCTGGGCCAGTATTTCACCACGAACTCCGCCAGCGGTTCGTGGTGCGGGCGCACGTACTGGTTGTCGCTTAAAGCTGTAAGGCCCGAAAAGCCTAGCGCAGGCAGATAGAACCAATAGCTGGCCCCCAGCGCATGGGCCTGCGCCCACCAGAACTGGCCATCGAGCCGACGCCGCCGAAGCTGCACCACCGCCGCCGCCAGCAGCTGCGCCGCGTGGTAAAACAGGAAAGTCGGCACCGTGGCGTAGCCCACGGCTACGGCCACGGCATTGCCCCAGCGCTGGCCTGCGGTGGGCCGCTGCCAGTAGCCCAGCAGGCTAGCCACGGCCAGCCAGTGCATGAGCGCATACAGCGCGTAGCCCCGCGCCTGGCACCCAAATCCCCACAAGGCGTATTGCAGTGCCGCCAATAGCGCCAGCCCGGCAGCCAACATCCGGCGGCCCGTCAGACCCCGTAGCGTGCGATAAATGACGCCTACGGTGGCCACGTACGCCAGGCCCGACAGCAGGCGGCCCGTTGTGAGCAATACCGTCGGCTGCCCCAGCCAGCCAAAAAGGCCCGCATTCAGCACATTGAACAGCAAGTGGTTATTGGGCAGCATGTAGTAGCTCCAGGCCACGAAAACCGAGCCGCTGCCGGCGCTGTACACCGCCGAAAACACCTCGTCGTAGGCGGGCGGCAGCTGCCCCACGCCCCAGCCCCAGAGGCCAGCGGCGGCGGCCAGCAGCCCGGCCAGGTAGGGCCAATCAGCACGGGCTATCAGAGACGATTTTGGCCCCGGCGCATAGTTAGTCGGCGGTTCTTTCCGAAGGAAACCCGGCCGCCAGCCCGGACGCACCCACCAAAAAACTGCCACCGCCAGCAAGGCCAGCCCACCCAGGCAAAACCAATTGCCCTGCGCCTTCACGGCCGGCGTAAAAAAGTAGCGGGGCCACGTAGCCGCCCGGTACAGGTTGGGCGTGCGGGCCAGGTACCAATCGCGAAGCGCCGCGTAGGGGGTGAGCAGGTAAGCCAGCGCCCCGGCGGCCATTGCGAACGCAAGTACGCCCGCCCCCCACCGGACCCAACGTGTAGTGGGCGACCGGTCGGGAGCGGGCGTAGCAGTCGGCATTTAGGCGGCGGTTATTGCCCGAGCACGATGGCAAAAATCAGCGGCGCTACGATGGTAGCGTCGCTTTCAATGATGAATTTCGGGGTTTTCTCGCCCAGCTTGCCCCAGGTGATTTTCTCGTTGGGCACGGCGCCGGAATACGAGCCGTACGAAGTAGTCGAATCCGAAATCTGGCAGAAATAGCCCCACAGCGGCACCTCGTGGCGCTGCAAGTCCTGGTGCAGCATGGGCACCACGCAGATGGGGAAGTCGCCGGCAATGCCGCCGCCAATCTGGAAGAAGCCTACTTTGCTTTCCTCGGTGGCGTTGTTGGTGTACCAGTCAGCCAGGTATATCATATACTGGATGCCGGTTTTCATGGTGTGCACGTTCTTAATATCGCCCGTGATGACGTGGCCGGCGTAGATGTTGCCGAGCGTCGAGTCTTCCCAGCCGGGGCAAATGATGGGCAGGTTTTTCTCGGCCGCCGCCAGCATCCACGAGTCTTTAGGGTCAATCTGGTAGTACTGCTCTAGGTCGCCGCTGAGCAGAATCTGGTAGAAAAACTCGTGGGGGAAATACGCTTTGCCTTCCTGGTCGGCCTTTTCCCAAAACTTCAGTACCGTGTGCTCCAAGCGGCGCATGGCCTCCTCTTCGGGGATGCAGGTATCGGTCACGCGGTTCATGTGGCGCTCGAGCAGGGCCTGCTCGTCGGCGGGCGTGAGGTCGCGGTAGTTGGGCACGCGCTCGTAGAAATCGTGGGCCACGAGGTTGAAGATATCTTCCTCTAAGTTGGCACCCGTACAGCTGATAATCTGCACCTTATCCTGGCGAATGAGCTCGGCCAACTGAATCCCCATTTCGGCGGTGCTCATGGCCCCAGCCAGGGTAATCATCATTTTGCCGCCATCGGCAAGGTGCTTGTTGTAGCCATCGGCCGCGTCGATGAGGGCAGCGGCGTTGAAGTGGCGGTAGTGGTGCTTGAGGAAATTGGTGATGTGCATTTTGTCGTAAGCTTTTAGCTATTAGCTGCTAGCTATTAGCTTGTGGGTAGGTAAACCGATGGATGCTGTACGGAGAGCCAACAGCTATTCTTACGCCGGTTCGGCGATTATCAAATTATGGTTGGTATAGATGCAGATGTCGGCCGCGATGTGCAGGGCGTCCTCTACCATCTGGCGGGCGGTGAGGTGCGGGGCGTGCTTTTTGAGGGCCAGGGCGGCGGCCTGCGCGTACATGGCCCCGCTGCCGATGGCGGCCACGTCGGAGTCGGGCTGAAGCACATCGCCGGTGCCGCTCACGATGAGTAGCTCGTCTTTGTCACACACCACCATCATGGCTTCGAGCTTGCGCAGGTACTGGTCTTTGCGCCAGTCTTTGGCCAGCTCAATGGCGGCGCGCGTCAGATTGTTGCCATAGGCCGAGAGCTTTTCCTCGAAGCGGTCGAGCAGCATAAAGGCATCGGCCGTAGAGCCGGCGAAGCCGGTTACGACTTTGCCGTCGTTGAGCTGGCGCACTTTGCGCACGTTGTTTTTGGCCACGTGCTTGTCCATCGTGGCCTGGCCATCGGCCCCGAGGGCAATCTGGCCGTTGTGGCGCACGCCAAGCACGGTTGTGGAGCGAATTCTAGTCATTTAACAAGTAACATTTATCATTTAACGATTCTCGGCTGTCAACACAAAACAGGTGGCCGAGCTGGCAGCATTGCAAGCCCAACCACCTGTTAAATGTTAACTGATACCTGTTAAATGAATTAAATCAGCATCCGCAGCGGGTCTTCGAGCAGGCCTTTCACGGTTTGCAGGAAGGCTGCGCCGCTGGCGCCGTCCACTACGCGGTGGTCGCAGGAGAGCGTCACCTTCATGATGTTGCCGATGGCCAGCTCGCCGTTTTTCACCACGGCGGTTTGCTTGATGCCGCCCACGGCCAGGATGCAGGCATCGGGGGGGTTGATGATGGCGGTGAACTCGTCGATGCCGAACATGCCCAGGTTCGAGATGGTGAAGGTGCTACCCTCCCACTCGGCGGGTTGCAGCTTCTTGCTCTTGGCTTTGCCGGCCAGCTCTTTTACCTCAGTGGCAATCTGCGACATGCCTTTGCCATCCGCGTTGCGAATAACGGGCACCAGCAGGCCTTCGTCCACGGCTACGGCCACGCCGATGTTCACCACTTTGTTCTGGCGAATCTTGTCGCCGAGCCACGACGAGTTGATAACTGGGTGCTGCTTGAGGGCCACGGCGCAAGCCTTGATAACCATATCGTTGAAGCTGAGCTTCACCGGCGACAGCTCGTTGAGCTTCACGCGGGTTTCCATGGCCTTGTCCATCAGGATTTCCATCGTGAGATAGAAATGCGGAGCCGTGAATAGGCTTTCCGACAGGCGGCGGGCAATCACCTTGCGCATCTGCGACACGGGCGTGTCGGTGTAGGTGCCTTCGGCAGCGGCCGGGGCCGGGGCGGGCGCGGCGGCGGGCTTGGCAGCCGGCTGCTCGGGCAGGGCCGCCGCGATATACTCGTTCGGAGCCTGGGCCGGGGCGGCAGTGGGTGCGGCGGCAGCTTGCGGCTGGGCGTTTTGCAGGTCGCGGGCCACGATGCGGCCGTTTTCGCCCGAGCCTTTCACCTGGCGCAGGTCTACGCCTTTGTCTTTGGCGATGCTCTTGGCGAGCGGCGAGGCGAGCAGGCGGCCGTTGCTTTCGGCCTGGGGCGCGGCGGCGGCCGGGGCGGCGGCGGGTGCCGCAGCTTCGGCGGGCGCGGCAACCGGGGCGGGCGCGTTTTGGTCGCCACCGTTCAGCAGGGCCTGAACATCAGCACCTTCCTCACCAATAATGGCGAGTACGCCATCGACGGCTACGGCTTCACCTTCCTTAGGGCCGGTGTAGAGCAGGGTGCCATCTTCGTAGTTTTCGAGCTCCATCGTGGCTTTGTCGGTTTCGACTTCGGCCAGCACGTCGCCCGATTTTACCTTGTCGCCCACCTTTTTGAGCCAGGCGGCGATGGTGCCTTCGGTCATCGTGTCGCTCATTTTGGGCATGCGCACTACCGTGGCTTTCTTGCCATTGGCGGGCGCGGCCGGGGCTGCCGGAGCAGCAGGCGCGGGGGCTGGGGCGGCAGCTTGCGGGGCCGGGGCGGGCGCCGGGGCAGCAGCGGGCGCGGGCGCAGCGGCCGGGGCGCTACCGCCAGCAGCGCCGCTCAGCAGGCCCGAAATGTCTTCGCCTTCCTTGCCCACAATCGCCAACACGCCGTCAACGGGCACCGAGTCTTTCTCTTTGGGGCCGATGTAGAGCAGGGTACCGTCTTCGTAG
>JAKONR010000257.1 GCA_022701825.1 Hymenobacteraceae bacterium
CCAACATCTTCGACGCCCTGGAAGTAACCAAAGAAAACGGCCAGGTGGTAATGCTGGAAACCCAGCAGCACCTGGGCGAAGACCGGGTGCGGACCATCGCCATGGACTCGACCGAGGGCCTGACCCGTGGTGCCGAAGTGCGCAACCTAGGCCACGCCATCACGATGCCCACCGGCGACGGCGTGAAAGGCCGCCTGTTCAACGTAATCGGCCAGGCCATCGACGGCATTCCGCAGCCAGTGAGCACGGGCGGCCTGCCCATCCACCGCAACGCCCCCGCGTTTGAGGAACTGGCTACCTCGTCGGAAGGATTCTTCACCGGCCTTAAAGTAATTGACCTGCTCGCTCCGTATGTGAAGGGCGGTAAAATCGGGCTGTTCGGTGGTGCCGGCGTAGGCAAAACCGTACTGATTCAAGAGCTTATCAACAACGTAGCCAAGGCCTACTCGGGCCTGTCGGTATTTGCCGGTGTGGGCGAGCGCACCCGCGAGGGCAACGACTTGCTGCGTGAATTCATCGAAGCCAACATCATCCGCTACGGCGACGCCTTCAAGCACTCGATGGAAGAGGGCGGCTGGGACCTGAGCAAAGTAGACATGGCCGAGATGGAAAAATCGCAGGCTACCCTCGTGTTCGGCCAGATGAACGAGCCCCCCGGAGCCCGCGCCCGCGTGGCTTTGTCGGGCTTGACGATTGCCGAGAGCTTCCGCGACGGCGACGGTACCGGTGCCGGCCGCGACATCCTGTTCTTCATCGACAACATCTTCCGCTTCACGCAGGCGGGTTCGGAGGTATCGGCTCTCTTGGGCCGGATGCCGTCGGCCGTAGGCTACCAGCCCACGCTGGCCACCGAGATGGGTGCCATGCAGGAGCGCATTACCTCGACCAAGCGCGGTTCAATCACTTCGGTGCAAGCCGTATACGTGCCGGCCGATGACTTGACTGACCCGGCCCCGGCCAACACCTTTGCTCACTTGGACGCCACGACGGTACTGAGCCGCAAAATCGCCGAGCTGGGCATCTACCCAGCCGTTGACCCGCTGGACTCGACCTCGCGCATCCTCGACGCCACCATCCTCGGCGACGAGCACTACAACACCGCCCAGCGAGTGAAGGAGATTTTGCAGCGCTACAAAGAGCTGCAAGACATCATCGCCATCCTGGGTATGGACGAGCTTTCGGAGGAAGATAAGCAGACCGTGAACCGCGCCCGCCGCGTGCAGCGCTTCCTGTCGCAGCCCTTCTTCGTGGCCGAGCAGTTCACCGGCCTGCAAGGCGTGCTTGTTGACATCAAGGACACCATCAAAGGCTTCAACGAAATCATCGACGGCAAGCACGACCACCTGCCCGAGTCGGCCTTCAACCTCGTTGGCAACATCGAAGACGCCGTAGCTAAGGGCGAGCGCCTGATTGCGGAAGCCAAGTAATTTCTTTTGAGCTGTTAGCTATTGGCTGTTAGCTGTTAGCTCCATCAAGGCATTAGCGGAGAAAAGCTAATAGCTAACAGCCAATAGCTAACAGCCAGAGAAATATGCATCTAGAAATTATTACCCCCGACCGCAAGGTGTATGACGGCGAAGCCACTGCGGTGCGCTTTCCGGGCACCGACGGCTCGTTTGAAGTGCTCAACAACCACGCTCCGCTTATCGCTGCCCTCAAAGAAGGCGACGTGACGGTGACGGGCGTGGGCGGCGGTACCTTCCACATTAGCGGCGGCATCGTGGAGGTGCTGCGCAACAACGTAGTCGTACTGGCTGAGTCGGCTTCGGCGTAAGTTCTCGTTTTTACCAAAAAGCGCCCGCTCTGGCTTCGGCCGGGGCGGGCGCTTTTTGGTGCGCAATAGTAAGGCGGCTTTTGCCGCAAGGGCAGCCTTTTGGGGCCGGTTTCCGTTGAGCGGATATTAGTCCATTTTACCGGCCCTTGCCGCCGCCTCATGTCGCTTCCGCTCGAAACCAACATTTACTCGCCCCGCCAACGCTACCTGCTGCTCATCGTAACGGTAGTGCTGCTGGGGCTACTCGCTTTTTACGGCCTGTTGGGCTACCTCACGGCCTTTTTGGGCGCGGGCATCCTGTACGTGGTGCTGCGGCCGTGGTTTACGGCGCTGGTGCACCAGCGCAAGTGGAACCGTACGCTCGTAACGGTCATGCTGCTGCTATTCGCGGTGGTAGTGCTCATCATCCCGTTTTTCGCCCTCACCTCGCTCCTCATCGACAAGGTGCGCATCGTGGCCCAGAATACCGACCAAATACTGGCTACCGTGCAGGGTATCGAGCGCAAGCTCGGCGTGCAGGTAACCGAGCAGGCGCAGGTGCGCCAACTACTTCAGCAGGGCGCTGCCAAAGTGAGCCAGTGGATACCCACGCTGGCCAGCAGCGTGCTCAACGTCATCGTCATCGTGGGCCTGATGCTGTTCACGATGTACTACCTCTTCATGCAGGAAGAAGCCTTTTTGGCGGGCCTGCGCCGCTACCTGCCCTTCCGCGAAAAAACGCTGGACGAGCTGAGTGAGTCGCTGCGAAACAACGTGAATGCAAACGTATTGGGCCAGGGTGTGGTAGCGCTGGTGCAGGGCATCTTAACGGGGCTGACGCTCTGGATATTCGGCGTTCCCTCGCCCATGTTCTGGACGGTAATCGCCTTTTTCATGGCCTTTATCCCCGTTTTGGGCACGCCGCTGGTGTGGGGGCCGGCGGCCATCTATCAGTTTGCGCAGGGCCACAACGGGCAGGGCATCGGCATTTTGATAGTGGGTGTGGTTGTGATTATCAACGTCGATAACCTGCTGCGCATCTGGATGGCCAAGTACATGGGCGATATTCACCCCTGGGTAACGCTGGTGGGCCTGACGCTTGGCGTGGATATTTTCGGCATCGTGGGCTTGGTTATTGGGCCGCTGCTGCTCTCGTATTTTATCGTACTGATGCAGGTTTTTGCCCGTGAAAACCGCGTGTTGCTGCACCTGGTGCCCGATACGATAACGGGCAAGGCCGAGGAAATAATTGACAGCTCCCGCGAAATAAGGGATGACGCGGAGGAAGTCCGGCGCACCAAATAATCGGTAGGGTAGGAGCACAGGCGCTACCTTCGCGGCCTATGGACCTGACCCCGATTCATCCCAAAGTCACCCCGATATACCAGACGTCGGTTTTTAAGTTTGCCTCCTTGGCCGAACTAGAAACCTACTATACCGCCCCCGACCACGGCGGCATGTATGGCTACTCGCGCTCCGAGCACCCCAATTCCGATGAGTTGGTAACCGAAGTAGCTCGCCTCGAAGGCGCGGCCGGCGGGGGCGTGGCCACCGGCGCGGGCCTGGCCGGGCTGCTGGCCGCCGTGCTAGCCGTGTGCCAGGCCGGCGACCACGTGCTGTGCCCCGCCGAGCTCTACGGCGGCTCGGTGGTGCTGCTCAGCAAGGAGCTAAGCCGCTTGGGCATCGAAACCAGCTACGTGCCACTGGCCGACCTCTACGACGTGGCCCGGCACCGCCGCCCCAACACCAAGCTGGTGCTGGCCGAAGTGCTCAGCAACCCGCTGCTGGTAGTGCTCGACGGCCCGCGCCTGGCCCAGTCCTGCCGCGAGCAGGGTATTTTGCTGCTGATTGACAGCTCGTTTACGTCGCCTATCCTCACTCGGCCGCTCGACTGGGGCGCCGACATGGTGTGGCACTCGGCCACCAAGTACCTGGGTGGCCACTCCGACCTCACGGCCGGCGTGGTAGTGGCCCGCGACCCCGAAATTGGCCGGCACCTGCGGCGCATTGCCACCAACCTCGGTCTCATGCTGGCCCCGCTCGATAGCTGGCTGGCCGTGCGCGGCCTCAAAACCCTGCGCCTGCGGATGCGGCAGCATTCCGAAAACGCGCTGGTCGTGGCGCGCTTTCTGGCTAAGCATCCGGCCATAGCCCAGGTATTTTACCCTGGTCTCGAAACGCACCCCGGCCACGAGTTGGCTGAAAGCCAACTTTTGAATGGCCTCTACGGTGGGATGCTGAGTTTGCGCCTAGCCGACGATACCATGGCGGCGGCCGAGCGGTTTATTCAGCAAAGCCAGCTGTTTCCGCTGGCGCCCTCGCTAGCGGGCGTGGCTTCGTCGTGCTCGTACCCCACGGCCACCTCGCACCGCGGCCTCACCGAAGCGCAGCGCCGGGCGCTGGGCATCACGCCCGGCGTGCTGCGCCTGAGCGTAGGCATCGAGGAGCCCGCCGAGCTGCTGGCCGACCTGGCGCAGGCACTCGACTAGCGCAAATTTGCCAATCGCACCAGAAAAGGGCTGCTGGCAATAAGCTGGCAGCCCTTTTCTGGTGTTAATCAAAAAACTCAGTCAATTTAAAATGGTAAGCAAGCGTAGATGATGCTCTCACTAAAGTCGAATGATTACATTGGTAATACGCTTATAATTAACAATTTGTAATTTAAAAACGCAGTATCCAAAACTCCCGGAAAACCTTATTTCGCAATGGTAAGGCAGGAGGTAGGGCCGTATTTCGCCGCAGCAATGCCGGTAAGCCTCAGGGGCGGCCGGTATCGCGGCTCACCTCACCTTACCTCCTACTATGTTTCCGGCTTCCCCCCGCTTGCCGCTCGCGCTCAAACTGCTCGTTACCGCCTTCCTGACCGTGCTGGTGCCGGTCTACTACGTCAACTACGGCGCAACCAACTTCTTGTATTTCTGCGATATATCGCTGCTGCTGGCATTCTTAGCGCTCTGGACCGAGCGGCCGCTAGTTGCCTCTATGGCGGCGGTGGGCATCTTGGTGCCGCAGGTGCTGTGGTGCCTCGATTTTGGCGCCGAGCTGCTGGGGCTGCGTTTGGTGGGCCTCACGGGGTACATGTTCGATGCCAACCGCTCGCTGTTTTTGCGCGGTCTCTCATTTTTCCACGGCTGGTTGCCGTTTTTGCTGCTGTTCCTAGTCAAGCGCCTGGGCTACGACCGCCGGGCGCTGCTGGCCTGGACGGCCCTGGGCTGGGGCTTGTGCCTGGTGGCGTATTTCTTTTTGCCGCCCGCCGGCACCGTGCTGCCCGACCCCAAAATTCCGGTCAATATCAACTACGTCTTTGGCTTCGACGATGCCAAGCCCCAAACCTGGCTGCCCGGCCCGGTGTACCTGCTGGGCTGGATGCTAACGCTGTTCGTGGTCTTCTACCTGCCCACACACCTGCTGCTGCGGCGCTGGTTTGGCCGCCCGGTTGCTCAGTCTAAAGTTTTGGTAAATGCTGATTATCAAGCTGCGGCCAGCTTGGCGACGCCAACCGCTACGCGGCTGGAAGTGGCTGACTAAGACCTTCGCGCACGGCCTTGGCCACGCGGCGCAGCTCTTCGTCGCCCATCGCCGTGCCGCTGGGCAGGCACAGGCCGCGGGCAAACAGGTCTTCGCACACCGTGCCGCCGTACATGAGTGCGCCCGCAAAAAGCGGCTGCAAGTGCAGCGGCTTCCACAGCGGCCGGCTCTCAATTTTTTTGGTTTCGAGGTGTTGGCGCAAGGTTTCGGGCGTGGCGTTAGTTGCGGCTGGGTCGAGTAGCGCGGTTGTGAGCCAGCGGTTGGCGTGGCTGCCGGCGGGCTCGGGGGCGGGGGCCACGGTGAGGCCGGGTAGGCCCGCCAGGTTTTCTTTATACCAGTTGAAAATCTCGCGGCGGCGCTTCACCCGGTCTTCGAGCAGCTCCATCTGGCCCCGGCCGATGCCGGCGAGCAGGTTGCTGAGGCGGTAGTTGTAGCCAATTTCAGAATGTTGGTAATGCGGCGCCGGGTCTTTGGCCTGGGTAGCCAGGAAGAGCGCCCGCTTGGCCAGCGCCGCGTCGGGCGTGAGCAGCGCGCCGCCGCCGCTGGTAGTCAGTATCTTATTGCCATTAAACGAAAACACGCTCACCTGCCCGAAACTGCCCAGCGGCCGGCCCCGGTAGCGCGCGCCCAGTGCCTCGGCGGCGTCTTCGAGCACCGCAATGCCGTATTCCTGCGCCACGGCCAGCAGCTCATCAAGCTTGGCGGGCATCCCGTAGAGATGCACCAAAAGGAGAGCTTTCGGCTTCTTGCCCAGCCGGATGCGGTCGGCGATGGCCTCGCGCAGCCGCACCGGGCAAATATTCCAGGTGTCGGCCTCGCTATCAACAAACACCGGCGTGGCCCCGCAGTACACAATCGGGTTGGCAGTGGCCACAAACGTGAATGATGGGCACAGCACCTCGTCGCCCGGCCCCACGCCCAGCAGCCGCAGCCCCAGGTGGATGGCCGCCGTGCCCGAGGTCAGCGCCACGGCGTGCGCCACGCCCGTGAAGGCGCACAGGTCGGCCTCGAAGCCCGTGAGGTTAGGGCCGGTGGGCGCTACCCA
>JAKONR010000260.1 GCA_022701825.1 Hymenobacteraceae bacterium
GGAAAAAGACGAGGAAAGCTGTCAGCATTTAGCGAAAGCGCGGTAAAGGCGGCCGGAAGTCCGGCCGTGACTACGGCGAATTAGCTGCAAACTTACTGCCCACGCCCGAAGGTTGCCACGAACGGGCCCAAAAAGGTGCCGAATTGCCGCCGCGCGCCACCCTAGCGCGCGCCAGCCCGTAAGTTTGACTTCTAACGCCCCACCCATGCCCCGCCACCCGATTACCGATTTTCTCAGCACCGCCGCCGGCCCCATCCTCGACGTGCGCGCCCCGGCCGAATACGCGCAGGGCCATATTCCGGGCGCGCTCAGCCTGCCGCTCTTCACCGATGAGGAACGTGCCCGCATCGGTACCACCTACAAGCAGGTCAACCCCGAAAAGGCCGTGCTGCTAGGCCTCGATTTTTTTGGCCCCAAAATGCGCCGCATGGTCGAGGAAGCCAAAAAGCTGGCCCCCGGCCAGGAAGTGCGCCTGCACTGCTGGCGCGGCGGCATGCGCAGCGGGGCCGTGCAGTGGCTGCTGGAGCTGGGCGGCCTGCACGTAAACCTGCTCGACAAAGGCTACAAAGACTACCGCCGCTGGGCCCTGGCCGAAATGGCGCGCCCGCGCCCCCTGCGCGTGCTGGGCGGCTACACCGGCAGCGGCAAAACGGCCGTGCTGCACGCGCTGGCCGCGCAAGGTGAGCCAGTGCTCGACCTCGAAAAACTGGCCAACCACTTAGGTTCGTCGTTCGGAAGCCTGGGACAGCCGCCACAGCCCACGCAGGAGCAATTTGAAAACGACTTGGCCGCCGCGCTGGCCGCGCTGCCCGACGACCGCCCCATTTGGGTGGAGGACGAGAGCCGCACCATCGGCAGCCTGGGTATCCCCAACGATTTTTTTGCCCAGATGCAGGCCGCCCCGCTGCTGGTGCTCGACGTGCCCCGCGAAGCCCGCGTGCGCTACCTCGCCGCCGACTACGGCCGCCACGATGCCGGCGCGCTAGCCTCGGCCGTGCTGCGCCTGCGCAAGCGCCTCGGCGGCCTCGTGACCAAGGAGGCGCTAGGCGCGATTGCCGAAAACGACATGCCTCGCATGGTGGAATTGGTGCTGGCGTATTATGACAAAACCTACGGCTACGGGCTGGAAGGGCGCCAGGGCGTAACCGTGGCGGCCGAGGACACCGATGCGGCGGCGAACGCGGCGCGGGTGCTGACTGCGGTAAGCTCAATTAAAAACTAATGTTTTTTTGAGACATGAAATCTTACCACTCTGCCCTTTGGTTGAGGCTGATATGCCTCGGGGGCATGCTGCCAATGTGCGCTGGCTGCGTCGTTGTACGTACAATTTACATGCGTAATACTTCTGCCAGTACTGTGAAAGTGTTATTGGTTAAAAAACGCGAGTGGCATAGTTTTCTGGGAGTAAGGCGTAATCATCTTCGCTATGCTTCCCGGTTATTGCCTCGTAAACACGCCAGTATAGCGAAGCTAAACGACTCGTTGCCAGTAATAGCAACAGACACTTCCTTTTCTTTTCGCCTACCAGCCCACTCAACTGTGTTGATTGGGGGCGGGCAAGTATCGCCGTTTACTGAATTTAAAACTCTGCGTTTGCAACGAGCAGATTCGTCAGTGCAGATACTAGATTCCACGCGCCTTGCCCGCAGCTTTCACCTTAAACCCTTTAATGGGGGTAGCTTTTGGTACGACATCCCCGCTACAGCCAGCAAACAATGAGCACTAACCTTTCCGACATCCGCCTCACCCAGTACAGCCACGGCGCGGGCTGCGGCTGCAAAATCGCGCCCAGTGTGCTCGATAAAATCCTGCACAGCAGCCTGCCGCAGCCCAGCTACGACAACCTGCTCGTGGGCAACGGCAGCCGCGACGACGCGGCCGTATACCGCCTGCCCGGCCAGGGCGGGCAGTGCGTCATCAGCACCACCGATTTTTTTATGCCCATCGTCGATGACCCGTTCGACTTCGGGCGCATCGCCTCGGCCAATGCCATTTCGGACGTGTACGCCATGGGCGGGCGGCCGCTGCTGGCCATCGCGGTGCTGGGCTGGCCGATTGATAAGCTGTCGCCCGAAATCGCGGCGCTCGTGACCGAAGGCGCGCGCGCCATTTGCGCCGAGGCGGGCATCCCGCTGGCCGGCGGCCACAGCATCGACTCGCCCGAGCCCATTTTTGGGCTGGCCGTGACGGGCCTGGTCGATGAGAAAAACCTCAAGCAGAATGACACGGCCACGGCCGGCTGCCGCCTCTACCTCACCAAGCCGCTGGGCGTGGGTATCCTCACCACGGCTCAAAAGCGCGAGATTCTGCGCCCCGAGGATGCCGACGTGGCGCCCGCGCAAATGCGGCAGCTCAACAAGATAGGGGCCGAGCTGGGCGAAATACCCGGCGTGCGGGCCATGACCGATGTCACGGGTTTTGGCCTGCTTGGCCACTTGGCTGAGGTGTGCGAGGGTAGCAATTTGCAAGCCGCCATCGACTACTACCGCGTGCCGCGCTTGGCCGAGGCCGAGCGCTACCTGCTACAAGGCGCGGTGCCCGGCGGCACCGTCCGCAACTTTGCCAGCTACGGCCACAAAGTGGCCGCTCTCACCGACGAGCAGAAATACTACCTCTGCGACCCCCAAACCTCGGGCGGCCTGCTGGTGTGCGTGGAGCCCGGCGCGGGCGAGGCGGCCGCGCAGGCGGTTTTTGCCCGCCACGGGCTGGCGCTGGAAAGCTTTGGCGAGCTGCGGGCGCACGCGGCGGGCGCGCCGTGGATAGTGGTGGAGTGAGTAGGTTTCTGGTTGCGGCCGTCATGCTGAGCGCAGCGTAGTCGAAGCATCTCTCTGAATAACTAACTTCTAGCGCCAGCAACGAAGCGGAATAGATGCTTCGACAACGCTGCGCTCAGCATGACGGCCGCAACCAGAAACCATGCACGATAAATCAGAACCCCCAAAACCTATCGTCGGCCGGCTCGCCCCTACGCCCAGCGGCTACCTGCACCTGGGCAATGCCGTAAACTTCGTGCTGACCTGGCTGCTGGTACGCCGCGCAGGCGGCACGCTGCACCTGCGCATCGATGACCTCGACCGGGCCCGCTTGCGGCGGCCTTACCTGGATAATGTTTTTCGGGTAATCGACTGGCTGGGTATCGACTATGACCATGGCCCGAGCGGGCCCGACGACTTTTTGCGGCACTATTCGCAGCTGCTGCACCTGCCCGAGTACAATCGGCTGCTACGCCGCCTGACCCAGCAGCCGGGCCTGGTGTACGCCACCCGGCGCAGCCGCACCAGTCCGGCTGAGCCGATGCCGCTCGATGCACCAGGCGCGGCGTGGCGCGTGCGAGTGCCGCTTAGCGTGTACGTAGACGGTGCGGTAGCCAGCGCAGCGCCCCTACCACTAGCCGCCGTAATGCCCGATTTCATCGTTCGCAAAAAGGATGGCGTAGCTGCTTATCAAGTCGCTTCAGTAGTGGATGACCTGCGGCTGGGCACTACGCTCATCGTGCGGGGGCTCGACTTGCTGCCCAGCACCACGGCCCAGCAGTGGCTGGCCGCGCAGCTGCCCGAAAGCCGGGCTTTCGGCCCCGGCCGCATCCATTTTTACCACCACCCGCTGCTTACCGACGCGGCCGGCCACAAGCTCAGCAAAAGCACCCAGGCCAGCGGCGATGGGGGCGTACTGGCCCTGCCCGGCGGCCCGGCGGCCGTGTACCAGGCCGTGGCCGGGGTGCTGGGGCTGCCGCCAGAAGCTGCGGCTTCCTTGGCAGCGCTGCTGGTCGCTGCGCCGGCGGTGGGTAGCCTACCTTCTTAGGCAAATAGCCTTTCGGCCGGCTGAAAAGCAAAAAGGCCCGCTGCCGAAGCAGCGGGCCTTTTTTAGTGCCGTTTTTACGGGCCGTAGGTGCTTACTGGCGCACCACGTTGAAGGTCGTGTTTTGGGTGCCTTGCTGCACCTTCACGATGTACTTGCCGGGCCGCAGGCGGCCGGTTTCGGGCATGCTAAGCGTGGTGATGCCCACTTGCGGGGTGCCCACGGTGCTTTCGTACACGCGGCGGCCCATAATGTCGAATATCTGTACCGAGGCAGGGCCGGCCGTGCAAGTCGATACCTGCAGCGAGAGGCCCGCATCGCCAAACGGCACCGGGTAGGCATCAATTTGGTTCGTGATGGCCGTCACGTTCACCGTCGACGAAGTAGAGCACGAACCGGCGCTGATGGTGAGGCGGTACACCGAGTTCACCGTCGGGTTTACGGTGATACTGGCCGTGTTAGTCGTGGCGGGCAGGCCGTTGCCGCTCACCAGCGTCCAGGCGTAGGTGTAGCCGGTAGTCGGCACGTTGGTAGCCGACAGCTGCGAGGTGCCACCCGCGCAGATAACGGGCTCCGAAGCCACCAGGGCCGGCGTGGGCACTACGGCCACGCTTACCGTTGCCGTGGTAGGGCAGTTGCCCCCAGCGTAAGTCAGCGAGAGGCGGTAAACCGAATTCTGGGTCGGGTTTACGGTGATGCTGGCCGTGTTGGTTGCGGTGGGCAGGCCGTCGCCGCTCACCAGCGTCCAGGCGTAGGCGTAGCTGGCCGGCGTGCCCGTGAAGGCCACGTTGTCGATAGCCCAGATATAACCCCACTCATCGGTATAGTGCCAGCGCAGCTGCACGGTGGGCTGGTTGAGGTAGCCAACCAGGTTGATGGTAGAGGTAGCCGCCGGATTTACGTTGGTGTAGGTAGCAATGGGCGTCCAAGTCGTGCCGCCGTTGGTAGAGATTTCTACCGCGCCGCTGCCCGAGTCTACCACGATAAGCTGCTGGAAGGACACACTCAGGGCCGAGTAGCCTACCGTGCTGAATACCGGCGAGGTCAGCGTGGTATTGGTTGTCGAATTCTGCCCGCCCGCATCGGAAATAGCGTAGGCAAACCGGCTGCCGTTCAAAGAGAAATTGTTTAAGCCAAGGCTGGCATAGGTGAGGGTGCCGGCCGTAGTGTACTGCCAGGTAGTAGCTGCCGCCCCCGTATTGGCAATCGTCCAGCCCGTCGGGCCGGTATTAAAATCGGTGCTGGGCAAGGTGCCGCTCGGCGCGGGCCCAGTGCCAGTCAGCGTTACCGCCGAGCCCGCGCACACGGGTGTCGTGGCCGAAGAGGTCAGGGTAGGGGTGGGCGGCGTAGGGTTAACGGCGACCGTAATAGAACCCTGGCCGGGGCAGGCCCCGGTAGTCACCGATACCAGCACTTTGTAGGTACCCGAGGCGGCAAAAGTTACGTTGGATATCGTTGGGTTTTGGGCGGTGCTGGTAAAGCCGTTGGGGCCGGTCCAGGCGTAGGTGGCACCAGCCGGGCCGGTTGCCGTCAGCGTGAGCGAGCTGCCCGCGCAAACTGGGCTATTGCTGGCCACCGTGGTCGTGATGAAGTTGGGGCAAGCCACGTTGGAATACGCCAGCGGCGCGCGGCGCGGCGTGTTCAGCATTACCGCCTGCAAGCGGTCTTTTTGGGCCTGCGTGAACATGTACATGCAGGCGTCGTTGGTGTAGTCCATGTAGTTCATGGACATGTCGCCGGTCACGTTATTGCAGGTTACTTTCGGAAACGCGACGCAGCCGTAGTTTTCGGCCTGTTGGGTAGGGGTGTCGGCGCAGTAGTCGTCGCCGCAGTTCGCATCGCCCCAGATGTGGCGGAAGCCAAACCAGTGGCCTAGCTCGTGCGTTAGCGTCCGGCCCCGGTCGTAGGGGTTAGAAGCCGAGCCGTAGCTGCCGGCCGGAAATTTGGCCCGGCTGCCGTAGGCCGAATACAGCACTACTACCCCATCGGTAGCGGCCGAGCCGCCCAGCGGGTTCAGGCCGCCCACACCAGCCGTATTGTCCGGAAACTGCGCGTAGCCCAGCAGGCCGCCGCCCAGGTTCATCACCCAGATGTTGATGTAGCGGTCGGGGTCCCACGAGGTGCCCGTTTTGATGGTGCTGTTGATGTAGCCCTGGGTGTAGGGCGGCGCGTTCCAGCCTTTGGTATTGCGGTTTACCCGGTCAATGCCGGGCTCGGCCAGCGTGTTGCCACTGGGGTCGCGCAGGGCGGCCACAAATTGCACCTGCATATCGCCGCGCCGGGGCTGGTACACAGCCGGCACGAGCGCGCCATCGGCATTGGTATTGCGGTAGTCTTCGTTCAGCACGTCGAGCTGCGACTGCACCTGGCCCTGGGCAATGTTGGTGCCCACGCCCACGGCCTCGCCGTTGTGAATGACGTGCACGATAACCGGCAGCGTGTACGTAACCGCCGTCGTGCGCAGGGCGCTAGCCGAGCCCTTGCTGGTCGAGCGGGCTGGGTCGTAGCCCGGAATCAAGCGCTTTAACTCGGCCTGAATCTGGTTGTTAACGTCTTCGGTGCCGCAGGTGCGATGGGGAGGCAATTGCTGGGCCTGGGCGACTGCGGGCTGCGCCCCCAGTGCCAGTAGCGACAGCAACCCTCCGGCTAGGACGGAGTAAAATTTAGCCATAAAAAATGAAAGTGGGGAGAAAGTGTCGACGCTGTCCTGTCGCGAAAGCGACTAGCAGGAAAAGGCAGATGAAGAGATTTTGTAATTATTACGGCATAGTTTAGGGGCCGCCGCCAAAGATAATACAACAAAGTACCCCTGACCTATACCTATTCTACAGGATACCCAAAATAACGGGCGAGGGGCGAAATAATGCCCCCTAGCCCGCGCTAGCGCACTTCAGCTTTAAATTCTTCGGCCCAGTGGTCGGCCAGGCGGGTGGGCTCGGGCAGCTTGTAGCCGCGCAGGCAGGCCAGCGTGAGGCGCAGGGCGGTGGGCAGGTCGCAGCGGTGGCCAGCGCTTACAAACAGCGGCTGTACCCGGTCTTTGCTGCGCAGCACCTCGCCCAGCAGCTCGCCGCTGCGGGCATCGGTGAGGGGCGAGCGCTCGCCCTTGTTGGGGCCCGGCTCGGCATAGGTGCCCGTGAGCTTGTGCTTGGCCACCCCAAAAGTCGGCTTATCGAGCAGCACGCCCAGGTGCGCCGCAATGCCCATGCGGCGCGGGTGCGCCACGCCGTGCCCATCGACCATGATGACATCGGGCTGGTGCCGCAGCTTAGCGAAAGCCTGCACCACGTTGGGCGCTTCGCGGAAGGACAGCAGGCCCGGAATGTAGGGCAGCGGCACCGGGCCGTGGCTATACACCTTTTCGACTAGCTGCAACGACGGAAATTCCAGCACCACAAATACCGATAAAATGGTGTCGGGCGTCGGAAATGACGAGTCGCAGCCCGCAAGCAGGCGCGGCTCGGCGGCCAGCGGCTCGTGGCGTAGGCGCTGGTGCAGCTCGTGCTGCTGCGCGGTGAGGCTGCGCACCAGCGCGGGGTCGGGCGCGGGGCCGGGTGGGCGGAAGTAAGCCACGTGGTTGAGTTAAGAGTTGAGGGTTTTGAGTGAAGAGTTGGCCCGCCAGGCAACCTTTTTGGACGCGAGCTCGAACACAAAACCACGAATGAGCGATTGACCGCAAAGGTTGCTTGGCGACTATCTCCTCACTCAAAACTTTCAACTCTTAACTCAACCACGTGGCCGACTCCTCGCACGCCGAACAACCCGCCGCTACCGGCTCCGGCCCGTGGCTCGAGCGGCGCTACTATATTGACGTGGTGCGCCCGCACCTCACGCCCGCGCAGCTAATGGCGCGCGTGCAAGCCGATTTGCCGCATTTTTCGCCCGACCTGCTGGCCGATTTTAAGAAGGAAAGCGGGGCCGAGCACGCGCCCCTGCACGTGGGCGACGAGTTTGGTATCAAAATTCTGGGTCCCTGGAACGGCCGCGTGCGCGTAACCCAGGCCGGCCCGGCCAGCTTCGAGTTCAGCACGCTCGAAGGCCACCCCGAGGCCGGCCGCATCCGCTTCGAGGCTCACGCGCTCGACGGGCGCGCCGACGCGCTGCGCTTCGAAATTCATTCCCGTGCCCGCTCGCGCGACGGCCTCGTGGCCTTCGCCTACGACACCATCGGGGGCGGCCTGCTGATGCAGGAAGCCACCTGGACCGAGTTTTGCCGCCGCGTGGCTGCCGTGTGCGGCGGCCAGACGCTGGCCGACGTAGTAGTCGAAACCGTGCGCCGCGCCCTGGATGGCACCACCGGCCAAACCAAAGCATAGGCGTTTAGTGCTACCCAATACCTACTTAAATGGATAAGCTGCCGCTCTGGGAGCAGTATAGGGCCCGCCTGGCCCGCTACGAGCACGCCCCGGTCAACTACGACTTCTCGCGCCAAAACGAGTACACGGCCGCCAACGGCTGGCGGCTCGACGACTACGCCACCGACCTGCCCGCCGAGGCGCCCGGCCCGCCCGGCGCACCCGGTGCCTTTGCCGCCGCCCAGGAGGTGTTGCGGCGCTATGCCTTTCCGCCGCCCAGCCTCATTACGGGTATTTTCCGGCCCGACGGGCCACTCGAAAATCGCCTGATGCTGCTGCGGGCGCGGTTTTTGGGCTTCACGTTTTGGTTTGGGGTGCGCGTGAGCGAGGTAACCGACGAGGCCGCCCGTGCTACTCCCGGCGGCCCCGAGCGCGTGTGGGGCTACGGCTACCGCACGCTGGAAGGCCATTTCGAGCGCGGGCAGATTGACTTCACGATTCACAAAAACCTGACCACCGGCGCGGTGCAGTTTCGTATTCATGCCGTGTCGCAGATCGGGCGCATCCGCAACCCGTTTTACTGGCTGGGGTTCAAGCTGTTTGGGCGGCGGCTCCAGCGCCGGTTTGCCCGCGAGTCGCTGGCCCGCATGCGGCAGTTGGTGGCCGAAGCCCTGGCCGCGCCCCAAACAAAGGCTGCCTAGCGTAGTTAATCCCACACAAGAACAAAACGCCGTAGTGGCCCCGCCGGGCCGCCGCGGCTTTTTTGTACGCGCTTTCCTCTATTACCAAACCAGATAATGTCTATTACCAAGGCTTACGCGGCCCCGGCCGCGAGTATTCCGCTCGAACCTTTCCAGCTAGAGCGCCGCGCGCCCGGCGCCCACGACGTGCAACTGGAAATTCTATTTTGCGGCGTGTGCCACTCCGACCTGCACCAGATTCGCGACGAGTGGGGCGGCTCCATCTTCCCGATGGTGCCGGGCCACGAAATCGTGGGCCGCGTTACGGCCGTGGGCGACCACGTATCGAAGTTTAAAATCGGCGACCTGGCCGGCGTGGGCTGCATGGTCGACTCGTGCCGCGAGTGCTCGTCGTGCCAGCAAGGCCTGGAGCAGTACTGCGAAACCACTGGCATGGTGGGTACCTACAACAGCCGCGAAATCAAAACCGGCCAGCCCACCTACGGCGGCTACTCGCAGCAAATAGTGGTCGATGAGAAGTACACGCTGAAGGTGAGCGACAAGCTCGACCTGGCCCGCGTGGCGCCGCTGCTGTGCGCCGGCATCACCACCTACTCGCCCCTGCGCGAGTGGAAAGTAGGCCCCGGCCACCGCGTGGCCGTGATGGGCCTGGGCGGCCTGGGCCACATGGCCGTCAAGTTTGCCGTGGCCCTGGGCGCCGAAGTAACGGTGCTCAGCACCTCGGCTGGCAAGGAGGCCGATGCCAAAGCGCTAGGTGCCCACAAGTTTGTGGTAACTAAAGATGCTGAGCAGTTTAAGTCGGTGAACAACTACTTCGACTTCATCATCAATACCATTTCGGCTCAGATTGACCTCGGCTCTTACGTGAGCCTGCTGCGCCTCGACGGTACGATGATTCTGCTGGGCGTGCCTACCGAGGCCCCGCAGCTGCACGCGTTTAACCTCATTGCCAAGCGCCGCCGGGTGGCCGGCTCGCTCATCGGCGGCATCGCCGAAACGCAGGAAATGCTCGACTTCTGCGCCGAGCACAACATCATGTCCGACGTGGAGGTGATTGACATTCAGCACATCAACGAGGCCTACGAGCGCATGCTGAAAGGCGACGTAAAATACCGCTTCGTTATCGACATCGCTTCGCTAAACTAGCGGCCGTTTCTGGCCTCTACACAAGAGCAAGCAAAAAGGAGCGCAACGATTGTTGCGCTCCTTTTTTTGGGCGAGCCGCGGCCGGTAATGAAGTCTTGAATTAACTATTGGCCGGAGCTTTGCGTAGCCAAGCGCATGAAGTACCTACTCGTTGCTCTCCTGCTGCTCGGCCCGCTCGGCCCGGCGCGGGCGCAGGTCAAGCTCCCCACGCTACGCGCCGCCTGGGTCAACCCGCTGCCCAAAGATTCCATTACCGGCAAAGTATCGTATCAGGGCGTAGTGCAGGTGCCCGGCGCCACCCAGGCCGCGCTGTACGCGCGGGCCAAAAAGTGGTTCGAAACGGCTTCCGGCCCCACCAAGCCTACGATTGAAACCAGCGACCCAACCGCCGGCAAGATTACCGGCAAAAGCAGCGAACTGGTGATGCAGAATTTTCTGGGGGCCAACGTGCAAGTGCCGCTTTGGCGCACGATAACCATTCAGGTGAAGCCCGGCCGCTTTCGCTACCAGATTACCGATTTTGCCTTCGATAGCGGCAAGGGCCAGGGTGCCGTAACGCCCATTGAGAACTACCTCACGCCCAACGCGCTGACTTTCGACGATGCCGGCTACCCCAAGCCGGTGCTGCAATCGACCATTGAGGCCATTCAGCGTAGTGGGCGGCAGCAGGCCACCTCCGTGCGCCAGGCCCTGACGGGCAAGGCCGTGGATGATAACTGGTAGGGAGCCCCAAGGCGCTAGGTGCACGCTGTGAAAGCCGCCCTATCGTTAGTCCCCTCGCCGCGCTGCCCAAAAGGGCTAAAAAAGAAGACCCCGCTAGCACGTGCTGGCGGGGTCTTCTTTTTTAGCCCTTTTAGGCAGCGCCCATTGCTATTGCTTCACGAAGCGGGCGTAGCGGGGGCTTTGGCCGGGGGCCTGCACGCTCAGGATGTACACGCCGGGAGCCAGCTTCTCTACGGGCACGTTCAGCGATACTTCGGTGCTGGCTTCGGTGGTGAAGTGCAGCATCCGCTGGCCTTGCGTGTTGCTCACGGTGATTTGCGAGCCGGCTTGACCAGCCTCGGCAAAAGTGAGCGACAGGCTAGCACCGCTTACGGGTACCGGGCTCAGCACCAAGTTGGTAGCCCCTGCGCTGGCCGAGCGGGCGATTACTTCTACCGGCGAGTAGGCAACTACGCCGCTGAAGTCTTCCTGGCGCAGGCGGTAGTAAGCGTTGGGCGAAGCCGCGGCCACAAGCAGGCTGTTATCGAGGAACTCGTAACGGCCACCCATCGCGCTGTTGTTGGATGTTACGAAACCAACCGATTTCCAGGGCTCGCCGGCACCCAGCTGCCGCTCGATGGCGAAGCCTTTGCTGCCAAACTCGCTGGCGGTGTTCCAGCGCAGCAGGGCCGCGCCTTCCGTGGTGCCTTTGGCCGAGAAGGCTACTAGCTTCACGGGCAGCGGCGTTACGCCATCACCCAACGTCAGGTAAGTGCCGCTTACCAAGGGCATCTGGTAGTTGTAGGTAATGGTGTGCGTGTTAACATCGGCCGAAGGCGGGGTGGTAAGCTTCGAGTAGCTACCGGGCGCGCCAGTGGTCGATTGGTACAGCGCCAGGTTGTTTTCCTGAATGCCGTTCAGTTCGTAGGTGCGGTAAGCGAATACGAGCTTCAGGTCGAGGTTAGCAATTGAAGGGTCAGGCGAAGTGAGCACGAAATAGCGCTGAATGCCTCTGCCACCGCTGCCACCACCTACACCGTTTCGCGCGTCGCCCGTTACGCGCAGGGCCGTCACGTCGCCGCGGGCGCCTGAGTTGCCTTGCGGCGTCAGGCTGAGTCCAATATTGCCGAAATACTTGGTGGTCGACTGTGCGGAAGCACCGTTTAGGGTCTGCGTAATAGCTACGTTGCCCTCAATGTGGCTGGCAGACGTTTCGGTGCCGAGCGTAGCCGAGCCGTCAAGCTTCACGTAATTGCTGCCCGTGTAAAGCAAGCCCTGGGTGAAGGTCAGCTGGTTGCCGATGAAGATATTCGTGTTGGTACCCAGGGTAATGGCTCCCGTAGAATTGAGGTTCAGGTAGTCGAAAGGAACCAGGTAGTTCGGGTTGTTAGTCTGAATGGTGTGGGGCACGCCGGCACCCGCGAAGGTTACCTGGCGCTGTAGCGGCTGAAAGGTGGCCGGCGTGTTGCTGGTCAGCGCTTTGCCGTCCGTCACTATAAAGTCGCGCCCCACGAACAGGTCGCCACCTATCGCCCCAGACAAGCGAAACTGTGCACCGCCCCGCAGGTCTACGTCTTCCCGCACGAAGAGCGGGCGGTTGGTCTGGTCCATGTACAGTACACCGTTATCTACTACGCGCACGTTGCCGACGTTGCTGGCGCCGTAGTTGCCGCCGCTGCCAAAGTACAGGATGCCGCCACCTACTACCAAGCTACCGCTGATGTTCCAGTCACCGCCATTCCGGCTGATTTGGTAGCCTGGCGAGTTCATGGTGAAGTCCCACACATTAATAGCCCCAAAGCTGTTGTCGTCACGGGTGCGCGGAAACGTGTAGCTGGTCAGGTCGAAAGGCTTGGTGGCCGTGCCGCTGGCGGTGCTGATTACCGTATAGTAGTACTCAATGGGCGGCGCACTGCCGCCGTTCGTTCCAAACGAGAGGAAGTTGGCCGGGGCTTGGTCGTAACGATAGTTGTTATTGCCCTGCTGGGTATTGCTGCAGAAGCCGAACCAGTTGAAAGACGCCGGAATAGTGCCGCCGCCCGTCAGGGCATTCCAGCTCAGGCTGAACTCACGGTTGGTGCCACTACCCGCGTAGTTGAGGCCCGTCGAGCCGCTCGCGACCCAGCCGCCATAGCCATCGCGGCGCTGAATCTGGATAACGCGGTTATTATCGCCTCCAATGACGTACACGCGTACATCGGCCCGGAAAGGGAGCGCTGGAACGACCCCGTAGTCAGTGTTAACGCCGTTTAGATTGCCGCGGTCGTCGCCGCTGCTACCACCCGTTACGGGCAGCGTAGGGTCGAGGTCAAGGTAAAGAAAGCTAGCTTCACCATCGGTGCCGCCCGTTTTAGCAACGTACAGGTTATTAGCGTCCCAGGTCATGTACCAGGTGCCGCCGCCATTGCCGTTGTTGGAAGACGTAAATTTATTTGTGTTACGGCCGTTGACAAGTGAGTTGCCGTACTCAGCATCAGTAATAACGCCGTCCCGTACAGGGGGGGTGGCGATGTATTGGGCTTGGCTTGGTAGGGCGGCTACCAAACCTAAAGCCCAGACCATCAATGGGTAAAGGTGTTTGCTCATCACAGATAAGTGGGGAAGGGGAATTGGGAATGGGGACGAGATATATACAAAAATAGCTTGGGAAAACCACTTTGTTCACTTTCTACTAAATAATTGTATCGGAAAATCGGCAATTCCTAAAAAAGCTCACCATACGAATACAGCAAGCCTGAAAACCATGCTAAAACTCGACTTATGGGTTGGTAACGGCACCAAACACGGCTACCCGGCGTGCCAGGGTAAACTGTACCATACCGGCCCTAACTGCTTCTGGCCGGTATAGTGCAAAAAGCTGCGCATGCTCGGAATTATGTCCTCTTCGCAGTGAGCCACGATGCGGCCGAGATTTTTACCTTTTCAACCCGCCCGTGCTCACTATGCCGGCACCAGTTAATGCAAAAAGCGCCCACTGGCCTCAAGGGTCAGTGGGCGCTTTGGCTTGGTGAAGCCCAGGTAAGCTTACATCTTGATGAAGCGGGCGTAACGCACCGCTTGGCCAGCCACCCGAACACTCACGATGTACACTCCGGGAGCCAGGTTTTCTACTGGCAGGCTTAGCGCTTCGTCGTTGCTGGCCTGCGTCGTATAGTTCAGCAGGCGCTGGCCTTTGGTGTTGGTAATGGTAATTTCGGACCCGGCCTGCGTGGCTTCCGCAAAAGAGAGAGAAATCTTAGCCCCTGATACGGGCACAGGGCTTAGAATCAAATCGGTGGAAGCAATTGCGGCGGTACGTGCTACTACTGCTACCGGCGAGTAGCTAAACTTGCCATCCAAATCCTCCTGCCGCAGCCGGTAGTAAGCATTGGGCGAAGCGGTGGCCGTGGCCAGGCTCTTATCGGTATAAGTATAGGTGCCGCCCATCGCATTGTTGCCCGAGGCTAAGTAGCCGACTTGTTGCCAAGTTCCGCCGCTGGTCAACTGCCGCTCGATGCCAAAACCCTTGTTATTGATTTCCGTGGCCGTAGCCCAACGCAGCAAGGCACCGCCTTGTGCCGTAGGAACTGCCGTAAAGCTTACTAGCGTCACGGGCAGCGGCGCTACGATGGTTTCGCCTAGCGTGAAGGTAGCTGCTAGAGTACCCGTGATAGTAGTGCTAACTACAGTTTTGTTGTTGCTGCTAGCCCGGTTTAGGTCGTCGAAAGGGGCAATACCGCTGGTGGAGCGATAAAAGCCTAGCTTAGTAGCGTCTAGGCCGTTCAGTTCAGTATTCAGGTAGCGAAAAGATAGGGTAAAAACCTGTCTGTCAGGAGCATCTATCGAGCTAAAGGTGAAGCTGCGCTGAATGCTCAGACTAGTGCTAGTGAGACCGGCTCCAACATAAGCTAAACCGGTGCGGCGGGTAACAATAGAGAACCCAGGGTCTTCCGGAGCGGACAACGCAGTGTTTATTTCTATGCCGATATTACCAAAGGAGTTCGTAACACCGCGGGTGATAACCCGGTTAGGAGCTCGCAAAATGCCTAATACATAGCTCGTTTCGTCTTCGCCGCTTATTTGAGCGTTTGTTCCCAAGTCAATGTTAAAAACATCGCTGTTAGTGGTGTTAGTTGACAAAATACCACCACCATTCAAAAATGTTAGCGTATTTACAACATCCATCCGGTTGGTAAGGGTTTTCGTTCCACCACCCTGCACACGAAACTCGGTAAACGAAGCGCCATCAAAGGTCTGGGTAGTGCCTGCTAGCGTAAAAGCGCCGTTATTTTGCTTGAGCCCACTGTTGGGATTCTGAAAATCACCAAATATTTGTAGTTCACCAGAGTTGAGGGTGAGAATAGTGGTGTTGGGAGCGCTACTATTATCGAGTCTCAGCGTACGCACTTGGGCCACTCGGCCACCCGTGCCCGTAATAGTTGGGTAGCGTATCGAGCTGCCCTGCAGCGTGATAGTAACGTCGGTGTCTTTGGTGGGGACGGTAGCGGTAGACCAGTTGCTGGCCGTAAACCAATCGGTAGAAGTACCCAACCAAGTTGCCGCAGGTTGCCCAGTCACAGCGAACGTAGTAGTATACGGGCTCGCACTGGTTCTGTCGAAGAAATTGGTAATATTGCCTTGATTATTCGTAGATACGAATAGAAAGTATAAGTCTAGCCGGTAGGTGCCAGCACTGGTGGCAGTCAACAAGTTAGGTGGGCTAACTGAAGCGGTCCAAATCGTAGACTGACTGTTGCCATTACCCGAAGAGGCAGCATCGTCAAGGTTTAAGGCAGTGTAAGTAGAGGGTGGAGTGGTGCCGTCTACGTACACCCGATAGAACAGCTGAACCGACTGCACCTTATCGTTGCCAGTTTGAGAAGTGGTCGCACGGGCATTCAATGTCAGATTGCCTGTGCCACGGTCGAAGCTACCCAATACTATGTTGGCAAAACTACCCTTATTGGCCGATGGGTTTGCAATGTTGGTGTAGTAAGTACCATTGGCAGCCGCATTGGTGCCGCCAATAATGACATAGTTACTGCCAATAGTAACAGCTGCCTTGGCTTGGTTGAACGACCCAGTGAGCAACAGTAGGGAGAAGCTGGCTAATAGCCACAACTTGCTGTATAATAGTCCTCTTCGCTTTAAAGTATATTGCGTAGAGCGACGAGTGTTTAAAGCTTTTTGCATGATGAGAAGAAATAACGGGAAGGAATTAACACAGCGGCTATACGGTGAAGCCGTGGTGGGGTTGGAGTAGTACAATAAAATATTGTTTACTTGCCGAATTCCTCACGATAATTCCTGGATAGCACTCCTATTACAGTTCTCGAAAAATGCAATTGTGAATAAAACTATTACTGGCTAGTACGCCTCCACAGTCTTTCAAGGCTCTTTACCAACTGTAATAAAGGAAGTTGTACACAAAAAAGGCTTCCCCGGCAAGGGAAGCCTTTATAAACAAAAAATTGACAACAGATTATAATCTCAAAAGCAATAATGGGCTGCAAGTGCACGGCTTGCAATATTTTATAGCTGTTTTTTAAATTCTGTGATTTGTGCGCAAGGCGGTTAATTAGAGATGGTTAGTCGCTTTTGGATGGGGCCGATGCCTCCGCTAACCGTAAGAATATAGCTACCCGCGGCCAAGTTTTGGGGTGTCGCAAGAGGAGCAAGGTGCTGGTTGCCAACGAGTAAGATAGTTTTGCTAAATACTAAGCGCCCTGTCGTGTCAGTGAGGCGCAGGTCAACGGTCTCGCCATTGTAACCTTGCAGAAGCAGCTGTACTTCATGGCCCGCGCTGGGGTTAGGGTAAACTTGCACCGATGGGCTGGCGAGCGCCGAGGGAGTCAGGGCCACTGTGCGGCTGTATTGCGCTTTGCCATCAACATCGACCTGCCGCAAGCGGTAATACGTTAAGGAAATTAAGCGCTGAGAGTCGGGCCACTGGTAGCTCGATGTGCGGGCAGTGGTGCCGCTGGCCGCTACTCGCCCCACTTCGGCAAAAGTGACGCCATCGGCTGAACGCTCGAGAGCAAAGTAAGCCGCACTGCGCTCGGAAGCGGTGGCCCAGTGCAATGTGGCCAAGTTGCGCGCGTCAACTACGCCAGTGAACGCCGTTAGCTCGACAGGCAGGGGAGTAGCGGCAGAACGCGTAGCGGTCGACATACTGATGCCCTCCGTGTTATAAGCAATGGTATTCGCGTCGGCGTTGTATTCAGCGTTGGTGACGTAGTAGAAGGTATTGGGCAGCAAGCCGCTAACCACCACTGAATGACCAGTGCCATTGTACACTACATAGCCTTTGCCAATTGGGCTGCCTTGGCCGTAGCTGGCAGCAGCGGTATAAAACTGGCCATCGACAGCAGTGAGCGTTACGGGCATTCCTCCCGGGGCCTCAGCCATAGCCACTACCCGGCCTTGCCCAGTGCCCGTTGTGCCAAAGCTCAGTTCCATAGTAGTAGCCGTGGTACGCACGACGCCAACTTCACCGCCTTGGCTGGGGGCCGTCACCTGAGCCCACGCGCTGCGGCCAAACAAACCGACGGTCAAGCTCAATAGCAATAGTAAAAAATGCAAACGCATAGGATAGAGATGATAGATTTAAATTAAATTAATACAATTTATTGGATACTTTATAAAATAAAGATTCTCCTAGCATAGTAAGACTTTTTAAATACTAACTAGCTTATATAAGTGCTGCTACGGACAATGGGCTCGATGCTATCGTTATAACAAATATAGGACTAAAAATTAAATAATAGTCTTTTAAAAAGTTTAAATGCATTTTAAATTGTACTTTAATAAGTATAAATAGATGATAAATAAGTCTGCTTTGTATCTTTCAACATAAGGTTGGAAATGTGCAAATATAAATTAAGTAGATACATTGTTGTCGGAAAGTAATAATGGATGTCAAGAAATGATACAAAAAAAGGGCAGCCAAAAAGCTGCCCTTCGCGTAGGATAAATGCCAGAATGCCGACGCACTAGCCGGAAGTGGCCTGCCAAGGCACCTGCGTAAGCTGCACGGCGGGCCATAGCTCTTTTTGCCCGGCGTAGTGCAGAAAAATGCGGGCCGTAGTAATCACGTCCTTTTCGCAGTAGCATACAATGCGGCTCAAGTCCTTGTCCTGCCAGTACACCTGCGCCACTTGGCTTCCGTCGATGTCGTCTTTGGGCGACGGGATGCCGAACACGCCGGCCAGCAGCGGCAGCGAGATGGTGCCTTTGTTGTCGCCAAATTTCCAGAGCTCCATCGTGTCGATGAGGTGGGGTAAGTCCCAGGCTTTGTGGCCGGCCACGTCGAGCATGGGCGGGATGGCCTGCCCGCAGATGAGCATGCGCCGGCCCAGGTAGCCGTAGTCGAATTCGCGGCCGTTGTGGGCGCACAGGAAAAACGGGTCGTTGCGGTGGTCTACCTTGTCGCGGTCCTTGATGCTGGTGGTGGCCCCGTAGAGCCGGCTGCCGTAGGGCCGGCGCGCGCCCAGCATGTCGGCAAAGCCGCGCAGCACGGTGCATTCGTCGTCGTCGGCAAAGGACTTGACCCGAAACTCCAGCGTTTCGTCTTTCAGGTGCCGGAACATGCCGACCGAAATGCACACGATTTTGCCTAACTCGGCGTAGAGGCCGCCGTGGGCGAAGAGGTCGGCGTGCGAGAGGCCATCGGCCAGCTCGCGGGCGTGGCGCTTGTCGCAGAATTTTTGCCAGAGCGGGTGCATGGCCTCGGGCAACTCGGCGTGGGTTGCGTGGCCGGGCACGGTTTCGATATCAATAAAGAAGACGCGGGTGAGGTCGACGTGGCGCAGAATGTTCATAGGAGCGAAGCAAAAGACTAATGGGCAGTACCCCAAAGCTAGCCGTAATGTTTGGCCGCTGGCGCCCTACTGGCCTGTACTTTCGCCCCATGCTTTTCGAGTTTGGTTTGCGTAGCTCGCTGCTGCTGCCTTTTGTGGTGCCCGGCGCGGTGGCTACGGGGTGGCTGCTGCTGCGCGCCGCCCGGCGCGGCACCCCTTCCGATGCCCTGCTGGCCCTGCTGCTGGCGGTGCCCACGTTCAGCGCCGCGCAGTGGATGCTGGGCTACGCGGGCTGGTACGACAGCCACGATGGCTACTCCACCTTCATGTTCTACGTGCCCTGGCAGCTCAACCTGCTGCTGGGGCCGGGCTACTACCTGTATTTCCGCAGCCTCACCAACCAGGAGTTTCGGTTGCGGCCGCGCGCCTGGTGGCACCTGCTGCCGGGCTTACTCAAAATCGGGCTTTTTGCCGGGGCGGCGGCCTACGACCTGGGCTGGTGGCACGGGCTGCGGGGGCAGCCGCTGCCCTACCACTTTGGCACCAAAGGCCCGGCGGCCGAGTGGCTCGACGGCCTCGACTGGCTGCTGAGCTACCCGCTCTACGTGCTGCTGCCGCTCTATAGCTGGCTGGTGCTGCGCGCCTACCGCCGCTACACGCGCTACCTCGACGATAATTTTTCGGATGCCGAGCGCCTGCGCTTTGCCGGGCTGCGGCAGCTGCTGGTGCTGCAAGTGCTGAGCTGGACGCTGAGCCTACTCTTTGAGCTGACGGACGTAACCTTCGGCTTCAGCTACGACGAGGCCTGGAACTACTTTGCCTTGCGCGGGCTGCTGCTCTACGGCCTCATCGGGGCGGGCGTGCAGGCCAACTATGCCGCCGCTACCACCCCGCTGCGCTTCGAGCCCGACGGTGCGGGCGAGGCCTCGGAGACCACGTCAGGAGTGTCGGAAGCCACGTCAGGAGCCTCGACAACCACGCCGGGAGCCTCGGAAGCCACGCCGGGAGTATCGCTGACCTCACCGGGAGCCTCGACAACCATAGCGGGAGTGTCGGAAGCTATACCGGGAATGTCGGAAACCACATCGGGCGCTTCGACGGCTATGCCGGGAGCCTCGGAAGCCAATGCAACTGGTGCGCCAGCCCTACCGACCGCCCCGCCGCCCGCCCCGGCCGGGGCGGGGCTGCCGCCTGAGCTGCTGCCCTGGCGCGACAAGCTGCTGCGCCTGATGGCCGACGAGCGCCCCTGGCTGGAGCCCGAGCTGACCCTGACGGAGCTGGCCCAGCGCCTGCGCACCCACCCGGCGCTGCTCTCGAAGGTCATCAACGCGGGCTGCGGGCAAAACTTCAATGACTTCGTGAACACCTACCGCGTGCAGGAGGCCCGGCGCAAGCTGGCCGACCCGCGCTTTGGGCACTACTCGCTGGTAGGTGTGGCGCTGGAAAGCGGTTTCAATTCTAAATCAACGTTTAACCGCGTGTTCAAAAAGCTGCTGGGGCAGGCCCCCAGCGAGGTAGCCCGGCCCAAATCATAAGTTGGGACGGGCCACATTATGGCCTGGGGCGCTTGGCGTGGGGTGGGCGAGGACTTTTGCCTCGTCTTCACTTCACGCCTTTTTGCTATGTGTTCGCTTGTCTGCCGCCCGCTTCTCGTCGCGCCGTTGGCGCTCCAAAATTATTTGCCAGGCCGCCGTAACGTTTGGCCCTCGGGGCCGATAGTGGGGGCGAAGAAGCGGCAATATGATGCTATTGCTATTTTTTCAGACTTAGCTCATCCGGGGGGCAACGTTTGCTGCCCGGCCTGCATCTATCGCCCTGACACCTCTACTTCCTTTTCCTTGAAGACCTTTTCTGCTGCCCGCCTCGGGCGCTGGCTGCTGCCAGCGGCCACCCTGTTTACCACATCGCTGGCCCTGGCCCAAAGCCCGGCCCCGGCCGCCGCGCCAGCCGCCACCGGCGCGCTCACCGGCACGGTGCTCGACTCGGTGAGCCGCCAGCCGGTGTCCTACGCCACGGTGGTGCTGCTGCCAGCCGCTGCGGCCGACACCAAGGCCATCACGGGCGTGGGGGCCGACGACGCGGGCAAGTTCTCGCTCACCAAGCTGCCGGCCGGCACCTTCCGGCTGCGCCTGAGCTACGTGGGCTACGCCACCCGCACCCGCACCGTAACCGTGACGGCCGGGGCCACCGCGCTGGGTAGCATCCTGCTGCCGGCCGCCGCCACCGCCCTCACCGAGGCCGTGGTAGTAGGGGAGAAGCCGGTGGTGGAAGTGCGCCCCGACCGCCTCGTGTACAACGCCGAGCAGGACATCAGCAACGCCGGCGGCACGGCCACCGACGTGCTGCGCAAGGCCCCGCTGCTGGCCGTGGATGGCGACGGTAAAGTGACCATGCGCGGGTCGAGCAATTTTCGGGTCTTGATTAACAACAAGCCCTCGCCCACACTGGCCAGCAACCTCACCGAGGCGCTCAAGAGCATCCCGGCCGACCAGATTAAGAGCGTCGAAATCATCACGACGCCGCCCGCCAAGTACGACGGCGAGGGTACGGCCGGCATCATCAACATCGTGCTGAAAAAGGGCGTGAACCAGGGCCTCAATGGCCGGGTGGGCGCCGCTAGCGGCAACCGCAACAGCAACTTCAACTCGGCCCTGAACTTCAAGCAGGGCAAAATCGGCTTTACCTCCTCGGCCAGCGCCGGGGCCTGGTACAACCCCGGCTACTCGGAGCGCACCCGCGTGGGCTACAACGAGCAGCGCCAGGA
>JAKONR010000262.1 GCA_022701825.1 Hymenobacteraceae bacterium
TGGCTTCTCCTACCACCTTGCGCCACGCCCAAATTGCGGGCGTGGGCCACTACGTGCCCGACCGCGTTGTTAAAAACGCCGACCTCGAAGAAATGATGGAAACGTCCGACGCCTGGATTCAGGAGCGCACGGGCATTCAGGAGCGGCGCTGGTTTGAGGAAGGCAAGGACACGACCGCCGGCATGGGTGCCGAGGCATCGCGCCGCGCGCTGGCCATGGCCGGCCTCCAGCCCGACGAGGTGCAGCTCATCGTATTTGCCACGCTCTCACCCGATTACTTCTTTCCGGGCTCGGGCGTACTTATGCAACGCGAGTTGGGCATGACGAATAATTGCCCCGCGCTCGACGTGCGCAACCAGTGCTCGGGCTTTATCTACGCGCTGTCGGTGGCCGACCAGTTTATCCGCACTGGCATGTACGACACGGTGCTGGTGGTGGGCTCCGAAATCCACTCCTCGGGCCTCGACAAAAGCACGCGCGGCCGGGCCGTATCGGTCATTTTTGGCGATGGCGCGGGCGCCGTGGTACTGCGCCCATCGGCGGCGGCGGGCCAGGGCATCCTGAGCACGCACCTGCACGCGCAGGGCGAGTTTGCCGAGGAGTTGATTGTGAAGGAGCCCGGCTCGAACCGCGACGACCGCACCAACTATGTGGCCGAAAACCGCGAGGGCATGTACCCTTACATGAACGGCCAGAACGTGTTTAAGCACGCCGTGGTGCGCTTTCCGCAGGTTATCAAGGAGGCCCTTGACCAAAACGGCTACCAGCCCAGCGATATTGACCTGCTCATTCCGCACCAGGCCAACCTGCGCATTACGCAGTACGTGCAGCAAAAAATGGGCTTGCCCGACAATAAGATTTTCAGCAACATCCAGCGCTACGGCAACACCACGGCCGCCAGTATTCCCATCGCCCTCAGCGAGGCCGTGCAGGAGGGCCGCGTGCAGCGCGGCAACCTCGTGTGCCTGGCCGCGTTTGGCTCGGGCTTCACCTGGGCGTCGGCGCTGGTTAAATGGTAGTCTTCCTGAGCTACTAGCCTTTAGCTGTTAGCTATTAGCTTTTCCATTGCTATAAAGCTAACAGCTAACAGCCGATAGCTAACAGCTAAAAAAATGCCCAGCCACACCGAGGAAAATTACCTTAAAACCATCTACAAGCTGGCCGAAGCCGAGCCGGGACAGGACGTGAGTACCAACCGCATCGCGGCGGCGCTCACCACCCGGGCGGCCTCGGTCACGGACATGCTGCGCCGCCTGGCCGAGAAGGAGCTGCTGCGCTACGAGAAGTACCGGGGCGTGCAGCTCACGCCCGAGGGGCGGCGGCTGGCGCTGCTCACGGTGCGCAAGCATCGGCTGTGGGAGGTGTTTCTGGTGCAGCAATTGGGCTTCAACTGGGACGAGGTGCACGAGGTGGCCGAGGAGCTGGAGCACGTGCAGTCGCCGCTGCTGATGCAGCGCCTCGACGAGTTTCTGGATTTTCCGACCTTCGACCCGCACGGCGACCCCATCCCGGCCGAGGATGGCGCAGTGCGCCGCCCCACCCACCGCCTGCTCGCCGACCTGGAGGTGGGCGACCGCGGCACGCTGGCGGCGGTCAAAGACACCTCCGCGCCCTTCCCCCAATACCTCGACAAAGTGGGCCTAGCGCTGGGCGTGCAGCTTAAAGTGCTGGATAAAGTCAGCTTCGATAACTCGCTAGAGCTGCGCGTAAACCGCGAGCGCACGGTGCTTATTTCAGCCGAAGTCGGCCGCAATTTGTTTGTTACGTAAATGCGGTGCGGGTGGCGGGGCCGGTGCCCGCCTACGAAATCCGACCAATCCGATAAATCCGACAAATCCGTGGTTCTGACCGATACGATTGTGGCTCTTTCCACGCCGCCCGGCGCGGGCGCGCTGGCCGTGGTGCGCCTCTCCGGCCCCGAGGCCGTAGCCATCACTCAGGCGCTTTTTTCCAAGAAAAACCTGGCCGCCCAGCCCGGCCATACCCTGCACTACGGCACCCTGCGCGACCCCGAAAGTGGCTTGGTTCTCGATGAGGTAGTGGCCGCGCTCTACCGCGCCCCGCGCTCCTACACCCGCGAAGACGTGGTCGAAATTTCGGGCCACGGCTCCGATTTTATCGTGCGGCAGGTGCTGGGCGCGCTGCTGCGCCAGGGTGCCCGCCTGGCCGAAGCCGGCGAGTTTACCAAGCGTGCTTTCCTCAATGGTGCGCTCGACCTGGCCCAGGCCGAGGCCGTGGCCGACCTCATCGCCGCCGACTCGGCCCTGAGCCACCAAGTAGCGTTGAACCAGCTGCGGGGCGGCTTTTCCGATGAGCTGCGCGACCTGCGGGCACAGCTTATCAAGTTTGCCGCGCTGCTGGAATTGGAGCTGGATTTTGGCGAGGAGGACGTGGAGTTTGCCGACCGCACCGGCCTCACGCGGCTGCTCACGGAAGTACAGGGCGTCGTCAGCGGCTTGCTGCGCTCGTTTGAGCTGGGCAACGTTATTAAGAACGGTATTACGACCGTCATCGCCGGGCGGCCCAACGCGGGCAAGTCCACGCTGCTCAACGCGTTGCTGCGCGAAGAGCGCGCCATTGTGTCGGCCATTCCGGGCACCACGCGCGATTTTATTGAGGATGAAGTGAGTATCGACGGGCTGCGCTTCCGCTTTGTGGATACGGCTGGCCTGCGCGACAACCCCGCCGACGAGGTGGAGGCCATCGGCGTGCAGCGCACGCGCCAGCGCATCGGGCAGGCAGCCTTACTGCTGTACCTCTTCGACTTAACCACGATGATGCCCGCCGAAGTGCAGGCCGACCTGGCCGAGTTTACGGCCGCGCACCCCAAGCTGCCCGTGCTACTGGTGGGCAATAAGCAAGACGCCGCCACGCCCGAGCAGCTATCCGCGTTCATGCAGCTTAACGCCCAAAACCCGGCTTTTTTGGCTATTTCCGCCGGGCAGCGCCTTGGCTTGGAAGAGCTACAAGAGGCCCTTTTAACCCAAGTGCGCGGCGCGGGCCTGGCCACGAGCGGTACGGCTACCATTGTCACCAACGTACGCCACGCCCGCGCCCTCGAAACCGCGGCCGAGCACCTGGCGGCCGTGCAGCAGGGCCTGGCCACCGGGCGCGGCACCGAATTGCTGGCCGCCGACCTGCGCCACGCGCTGGGCGCGCTGGGCGAAATCACGGGCGACATCTCGACCGACGACTTGCTGACGAGCATTTTCACGCAGTTTTGCATCGGCAAGTAAGACGCTCTGCTTCAAGTAAAGCTGCAATTTAGCGCAAACGTTATCGGCGGGGCTTACGGCTTATTTTTAGCTGGTTATAAAAACCTAAAGCCCGTCCCGGTGGTAATGCGTAGGTATGCTATCGGCTAAAAAGCTTCCCGGCTTACAGCCTAGGCCTTAGCTTAGCGCCCAGAAAATTCCCTGACTTAACTCCACCCACTCTTCTTCTAGTACAATGGCAGAATCTGCTGAACTCACCCTCGACGGCAAGACCATCAGCTTGCCGGTTATCGAAGGCACCGAGCACGAAAAGGCATTTGATATTGGCAAGCTGCG
>JAKONR010000280.1 GCA_022701825.1 Hymenobacteraceae bacterium
CGGCCGCAGCCGGATGTGCTCGCGCCAGTCGAGCGAGCGGATGCTGTCTTCGGTATAGCCGTGGGCGGGGGCGAGTACTTGTTGTTCGTCGTTCATTAATCGCAGATTCAAACGGATTTTTAAGATTTAACGGATACGCCCGCCTCCGGCGGGCTGGCTAGGTGGCGGGCGCGTAGCTATGGCCGCTCAAAATCCGTATGTGGGGCAGTTTGGGAGTAAAAGTAACGCATAGGGCCGCGTTAATCAACCCACGCTTGCCAGTTTAATTAGTTTATCGGTGCCAATGCTTTTGGGTTTTCAACCCCGGCCCGAGCCGCAAGGTTCAGCGCGGCACATCCCAGTTCAAAACTTCCAATTCTTACCTCATACCTGAAAAAATGCTACCCCCACCCAATCAGTTCAACCAGCCCCGCAACCTGCTGGGGCAGTCGTTCAACCACGCCCCGACCGAGATAAAGCAGTCGCCGGTAGTGCATTACACGTTTATGCTTATCGGGCTGTCGCTGCTGGTATTCGTGCTGCACAAGCTCGACGATATTCTGCTGCCGCTCATCTATGCTATTTTGCTGAGCTTGTTGCTGATGCCGCTCGTGACCAAGCTCGAAAAGTGGCGCTGGCCCCGGATGCTAGCTATTGCCACCGCCATTCTGCTGGTAATCTTGTTTTTAGCCGGACTTTTCACCTTTTTTGGCACCCAGATAGTGGGGCTGCGCGGCGAGCTGCCGCTCATTCAAAGCAAGCTGGTCGTGCTCTTCGACCAGCAGCAGCAGGTGCTGAGCAAGCGGTTTCACTTTCAGCCCATGAGCCACGACGAGGTGATTGATTCGTCGCTGTCGGCCCTGCAAAAACAGTCGAGCAAATACCTGGGCTCCACCCTCAATACCACGCTGGGCGTGCTGAGCACGGTGACGCTGGTGCCCATCTACATTTTCTGCTTTCTGTACTACCGCGACCACCTGCGGCAGTTCATGTTCCGCTTCGTGGAGCCCGACAAGCGCACGGTGGTACTGCACACCGTCGATAATATCCAAAACGTGGTGCAAGGCTACATGTCGGGCTTGTTCACGGTCATCGTGGTCGTGTCCATTATGAATGCCATCGGGCTGCTGGCGCTGGGCGTGAAATACGCCATTTTCTTCGCCATTTTTGCCTCGGTGCTGGCCGTTATTCCCTACATCGGCATCATCGTGGGCTCCATCATCCCGGCCCTCATTACCTACGTCGAAACCGGTTCGCTCACGCACGGGCTAGCCGTTATTGGGGTATTTATGGCCGTGCAATTTATCTCGGATAATATTCTGTCCCCCATGATTACGGCTTCCAAAGTGAGTCTGAATCCGCTCACGGCCATCATCGCCCTCATTTTGGGTGCCCAGCTCTGGGGCACACCGGGCATGATACTGAGCGTGCCGATTTCGGCCGTGCTCAAAGTGGTGCTCGATGCCAACAAAGCTACCGAGCCCTGGGGCTTCTTGCTGGGCGACGTAGGCGATGGCGAAGCCACCCACAAAGACCCCAGCGACGACCGCGGCTTTTTGGCCAAACTTCTCGACCAGGTGCGCGGCAAGCGCCCGCCGCTCGCCCCCGAGCCCAGCCTGCCGCCCATGCCGCAGCCGCGCCGCTCGTAGGCTGTAGCCCGGCGGCTACCGCGATTAGCCAAAATTTTGTACGCCGCAAAGTCAGCCGTTAGCCCGGAGCGCCCGTAAAGAGGGCATCGGCGGCCCAAAACGCGCCGCTTTTATCCTTTCTACTTTTCTTTTCCAAGTCATGGCCAACGAAACCATCACCCGCGCTTTTACCGACATCCTCAACCTGAACCGCACCTCGGCCAAAGGCTACCAGGAAGCCGCCGAAGAAGTAAGCAGCCCCGAACTGAAATCGAAGCTGACCGAGTACGCGCAGCAGCGCGCCGGCTTCGTATCCGACCTCGAAGGCTACGCCAAGCAGTACGGCATTGACGCCAAAGAAGAAACGACCATCGAAAGCGTAGCTACCGATGCCGCCGCCGCCGTGCACCGCGGCTGGATTAATATCAAGTCGGCCTTCACCGGCGGCAGCGACTCATCGGTGCTCGAAGCCGCCGAAACCGGCGAAGCCTCGGCCCTGAAAGCCTACGAAACCGCCCTGTCGGCCCAGGACATCCCGGCCGGTGCCAAAACCGTATTTCAGCAGCAGCACGATGCCGTGCTGCAAGCCAAAAACTGGCTGTCGCAGAACAAAAACAGCTAAGCTCATTTTTTTAGCTGAGTAAAAAAGCCCGCCGTATGGCGGGCTTTTTTTGTGTAGGGTAAGCTTTAGCTTGCCTTTGCCCTGCTAGAGTGCACTTCAGCAAAACGGCAAGCTAAAGCTTACCCTACACTCTCCTTTGCAACCAACCACGCCCCTAACTTTGTTAGCTTAGCTCCCCCAGATTTCCGCCGCCCTTGTACGCGATAATTGACTTAGAAACTACCGGCGGCCAGCCCGCGAATGACCGCATTACCGAGCTGGCCATTTTCGTGCACGACGGCCAGCAGGTGGTTGACTCCTACACCACGCTCATTAATCCGGGCCGCGCCATTCCGCCCTTTATCACCCAGCTCACGGGCATTACCAACGACATGGTTTCCGACGCGCCGCGCTTCCACGAGGTGGCGCGCAAAGTGGTGGAGATGACCGAAGGCTGCGTATTTGTGGCGCATAACGTGCGGTTTGACTATTCTTTTCTGAAGAAAGAGTTTGCCGACCTAGGCTACAACTACTCGCGCAAAACGCTGTGCACCGTGCGCCTCTCGCGCAGCCTGATACCCGGCCAGCCGAGCTATAGCCTCGGCAAGCTGTGCCAAAATATCGGCATTCCGCTCAATGGCCGGCACCGCGCCGCCGGCGATGCCGAGGCCACGGCCATCCTGTTTAGCCGCCTGCTCAAAATCACGCAGGACGCCGAAAACCCCGAGCCCAGCGACGCCGACGCCCTGGCCCGTGTAGATGCGCTGGCCCCGGCCGGCCGCAACCAAGGGTCAGCGTCAGCTAAGCCCGACGGCACCCCGGCCCCCAAAAAGCCCAGCGCCCGCCGCGTTACGGCCGTGGCCGAGGCCATCAAAACGGCCCTGCTGCCGCCGCTCATCACGCCCCAGCAGGTGGCCGCGCTGCCGCAGGAAACGGGCGTGTACTACTTCCACAACGAGGCCGGCGAGGTTATCTACGTGGGCAAGAGCATCAACATCTACAAGCGCATTCAGCAGCATTTTGCCGTCGATGTAAAGTCGCGCAAAAGCCTGGATTTCAAGAATTCCATCGCCGACATTACCTATGAGCTGACGGGCTCGGAGCTGGTGGCGCTGCTCTACGAGTCGCACCTCATCAAGCAGCTCAAGCCGGCCTACAACCGGGCGCAGCGGCGGTCGGTGTTTCCGGCCGGCATCTACCTCAAGACCGACGACAACGGCTACAAGTGCCTCTACTACGGCCGCGCCGATGCCCGCAATTCAGAGATTCCCATTATCGCGCTCGGCAATCAGTACAAGGCGCAAGGCTTTCTCTACCACAAGGTAGCCAAGTACAACCTGTGCCAAAAGCTCTGCGGCCTCTACAAAACGCAGGGCGCGTGCTTCGACTACCAGGTGCACCGCTGCCAGGGCGCCTGCGTGGGCCAGGA
>JAKONR010000287.1 GCA_022701825.1 Hymenobacteraceae bacterium
CAATGAAGGAATTGACCATGCGGTCGGATTCCAGGTCGAGCGCCCACTTCAAATTCTCGTCGGTAGCGGCGAAGGTTTCGAAGTAGTTGGTGCGGTCGTACCAGGTCGTGCCGTTGGGGCTGGCGCCGTGCTCGGTCAGTTCCTGCGGCACGTTGGGGTGCTTGGTCGAGCCCTTAAACACCATGTGTTCCAGCAAGTGGGCCATGCCGCTTTCGCCGTAGCCCTCGTGCCGCGAGCCCACCAGGTAGGTGATGTTCACGGTGGCCGTGGGCTTGCTTTGGTCGGGGAAGAGCAGCACCCGCAGCCCGTTGGGCAGCCGGTATTCGGTGATGCCCTCCACGGAGGTTACCTGCGTGACGCCCGCCGGCAGCGGGGCGGCTTTTTGGGCTAGTAGTGGGTGGGCGGCCAAGCTCAGCGCCAGGCCGGCTCCGACGAGCAGCGGATGTTTCATAGAAGGCAGAAAAAAGGTGGTGGTATAATGCTGCTAAGTAACTGCATTTTTCTTACTTAGCAATACCGCTATGCCTCAGATGAAACTAACCGCCTATATGGTTGCCTGACGCTGTAAAACGGAGTGGCACTCCGTTTGGCGTTGTTCAGCCTGGCCCAACGCGGAAACGGAGTGCCACTTCGTTTTACTTCAGCGTCAGCGAGTAGGCTACCACCTGCTGCACCTGGGCGGGCGTCAACACCTTACCAAAAGCCGGCATTTTGCCCATCCCGCTCGTTACCAGGTAGGTGCGCCCAAAGGCATTGAGGTTGCTCTTGGTCAGGTCGTGCGCACCGTTAAGGCCCAGGCGGCCGTCTTTGCCGTGGCAGCGCTGGCAGTTTTTCTGATAAATGAGCTGGCCGGGCGCGGGCGGGGCCGCCTGGGCCGCGCCCGCCGCGCCGAGCAGCGCCAGTAGCAGCGCAACTTTTTTGGAATCCTTCATGGGGCAACACAACGCAAAAACTGCCCCGAAAGTAACCGCCGGGCCGCTGCCCATTGCGCCCGCTCCGATTTCGTGCCCGACCTTTGCGCCATTGTCCGATTTTTTAGTTGCTATTCCTGTCCTGTGCGCGTCGCTATCGTTATCAACACCTCCTGGAACATCTGGAATTTTCGGCGCGGGCTGGTAAAAGCCCTGCAAGCGGCTGGCCACGAGGTGCTGGCCATCGCCCCGCCCGACGCATACTCGGCGCGGCTGGAGAGCGAGCTGGGCTGCCGCTACGTGCCCATCCTGATGGAAAACAAGGGCACCAACCCCCTTAAAGATGCGCAGCTCACGCGCCGCTTTTTGGGCGTGTACCGGCGCGAGCGGCCCGACGTGGTGCTGCACTTCACCATCAAGCCCAACATCTACGGCACGCTGGCGGCCCGGCTGGCGGGCGTACCCAGCATCAACAACGTGAGCGGCCTGGGCACGGTCTTTCTCATCGAAAACCTGGTGAGCAAGGTGGCGCGGGGCCTGTACCGCTTCGCGTTTCGCTTTCCGCACAAGGTGTTTTTTCAGAATAATGACGACCGCGAGCTTTTCATTCGCTACGGCCTCATCCGGCCCGAGCGCACCGGCCTGGTGCCCGGCTCGGGCGTTGATTTGCAGCGCTTCCGGCCGCAGCCGGCGGCCGAAAAGCCGGCCAGCGAGCCTTTTACCTTTCTTATGGTAGCGCGGGTGCTCTACGAGAAAGGCATCGTGGAGTACTTTGAGGCGGCCCGGCAGGTACGCGCCGCGCTGGGCGCCGAAAACGTGCGCTTGCAGCTGCTGGGCAGCCTCGACGAGGCGGGCGGCGTGGGCGTGCCGCGCGCCACCTTCGAGCAGTGGCTGACGGAAGGCCAAATCGAGTATTTGGGCACTTCCGACAACGTGGCCGAGCACCTGCACCGCGCCGACTGCGTAGTGCTGCCCAGCTACCGCGAAGGCACGCCCAAAACCCTGCTCGAAGCGGCGGCCTGCGGCAAGCCCCTCATTACCACCGACGTGCCCGGCTGCCGCGAAACCGTGCAGCACGGCCACAACGGCTACCTCTGCGAGGTGCGCTCGGCCGATGACCTGGCCGCCAAGCTGCTGCAAGTGGCCCAGCTGCCGCCCGCCCGCCTCACCGCCATGGGCGAGGCCAGCCGCCAGCTCGCCGAAGAAAAATTTGACGAAAATCTGGTGTTGCGCGCGTACCTCAGCGCCGTGGCCGAGGCTGGCAAGCAGTAGCCCAGCCCCCAAGCCGCCTTTCCGATACCCTGACCTGTAGTTATGCAACTTGTTACTTATCCCCTTGCGGGCCTGCTAGAATTCCGCCCGCGCATTTTTGGCGACGACCGGGGCGCTTTTTTTGAGTCGTTCAGCGCCCGCACGATGGAAGGCCTGGGCCTGCCGCGCCACGACTGGGTGCAGGACAACCAAAGCAGCTCGAAGGCGGGCACCGTGCGCGGGCTGCACTTTCAGCGCCCGCCCCACGCCCAGGCCAAGCTGGTGCGCGTGGCCCAGGGCCGCGCCCTCGACGTAGTGGTGGACCTCCGCCGCGATTCGCCCACCTTTGGCCAGCACGCCACCGTGGCGCTCACGGCCGCGCTCGGCAACGTGCTGTACGTGCCCATCGGCTTCGCCCACGGCTTCGTGGCGCTGGAAGACGACACGCTGTTTCTCTACAAGTGCTCAGACTACTACGCCCCCGCCGCCGAGGGCGGCCTGCGCTGGAACGACCCCGCGCTGGGCATAGCCTGGGGCTTCGAGGGCGAGGCGCTGGTCTCGCCCAAGGACGTGATTTTACCCACCCTGGCCGAACTGGATAGCCCGTTTTAGGTCAATTATCAATCATTCAGCTATCAATTATCAGGCCCTCAATAACATGATAATGAATTTATTAAGAGCTTGATAATTGATAATTGACTTACAGCAGCGGCAGCAGCGACTCCAGGCCCATGCCGCGCGAGCCTTTCAGCAGTACCAGCTGCCCGGCCAGCGGGTGGTGGGCCAGCCACTCGGCCGCCTCGGCTTTGGTGGCGAAGTAGTGGGCGGCAGGGTGCGCCTGGGCGGCCGCCCGCAGCAACGGGCCGATGAGCACGGCGTTGGTCAGCCCAAGTTCGGCCAGCAAGGTGCCCAGTGCGCGGTGCTCAGCCTCGGCGCTGTCGCCCAGCTCGAACATATCGCCCAGAATGGCTAGGCGCTGCTGCCCGGCGCGTACCGGGCGGGCGGCAAAGCTGCGCAGCGCGGCGGCCATGCTGCTAGGGTTGGCGTTGTAGGCGTCGAGGATGAGGTCGTTGCCGTGGTCGGTGCGCACCAGCTGCGAGCGGTTATTCTGCGGGTTGTAAGCGGCCAGGGCGGCGGCTACCTGCGCGGCCGGCACGCCAAAAAATGCCCCCACGGCGGCGGCGGCGGCCAGGTTCGGAAAATTGTAGTCGCCGGTGAGCTGGGCGGCCACCTCGGTACCGTCTCCCAGGCGCAGGTGCAGCGCCGGGTCGGCTTTCAAGAACGTGGTGGGGTACGTGTCGCCGGAGCCGGGATAGCTGACCAGCAGCGGCGCGGGGCCGGCCGCGTTGGCTTGCACGGCGGCGGCGGCCACTGCCGGTATTTTGGCATCCAGCGAATTGATAAACAGCGTGCCGCCGTGCGCGGCCACGTAGCCAAATAGCTCGCCCTTGCCCTTGGCAATGCCCGCCTCGCCCCCAAAACCCTCTAAATGCGCCTTGCCGATGTTGGTGATGAGGCCGTGCGTAGGCTCGGCCCACTGGCAGTAGTCCGCGATTTCGCCCTGGTGGTTGGCCCCCATTTCTATCACCGCAAAGTCGTGCTCGTCGGGCTTCAGGCGCAGCAAGGTCAGCGGCACGCCGATGTGGTTGTTGAGGTTGCCGATGGTGGCGAGCACCTTATACCGCTGCGCCAATACCACGGTCAGCAGTTCTTTGGTGGTGGTTTTGCCATTCGAGCCCGTTACGGCCAGCACCGGGCCGCCAAAGCGGCGGCGGTGCTCCAGGGCCAGCGCTTGCAGGGCGGCCAGCGGGTCGGGGGCGTAGGTGTAGCGGGCGGGGTCTTGGGCGGCCAGCGCCTCGTCGTCGACCACGGCATGGCGTGCCCCGGCGGCCAGCGCACCGGCCGCGAAAGCCGCCCCGCGAAAGCTGGGGCCGTTGAGGGCAAAAAACAGCGTGCCCGGCTGGGGCTGGCGCGAATCGGTGCTGACCTGGCCCTGGGCAGCGAGGTAGCGGGCGTAGAGGGGCGTGGGGGTCGGGGGCATAGCAGCCGCAAAGGTGCGGCGCGGGGGTGAAATGGCCCGCCAGCAATGGCCCCCGCCGGGCTGCGCCGGCCGCCACGCTGGGTTGGCGCTGTTTTGGGCCGGCGGCCGGGCGGGGGCGGGCACTCTTTGGGAGCACCAGGCAGGCCGAGAGCCTGAAATCATTCACAAGTAATTAACTATCAAGCAGATGTACTAGATTATCCCGGCGCTTGGCGCGCCCTGCGGCCGGATTTTTGGCCTTCGGCCGGCGGGCGGCGGCGGGCGAGGGCGGCGCGCCAGGCGTTGGATAAATGGCGGCTTGGGTAGTAGCTTGCCAAGCCGGCCCGAACCTTCGCCCCGCGCGGGTGGTTGGGGGTAATTGGCACAATGCCAGCGCGCTTCACTTGCTTCTCGTATGATTTCTCGCCTACGCTACCTGCTGCCCGCCCTGGCCTTGCTGCTGGGGGTAGCCCTGCCCGGCCGGGCCCAAAATGCTGCCCTTTTTGGCTTTGAAACGGGCAGCGTGGCCAAAGTGGTGCAGGGCACCGATACGCTGGCCCACGCCTGGGCGGGCGGCCTCAACGCCCCGCAGTTCAGCAACATCGACCTCAACTACGACGGGGTGCCCGACCTCTACGCCTTCGACCGCGAAAGCCGGCGCAGCTACACGTTTTTGAACGTGGCCGCCGCCACGGGCACCGGCCGGCGCTGGCAGTACGCGCCGATGTACGAAAATGCCTTCCCGCTGGACCTGGAGAGCTGGGCCTTGCTGCGCGACTACGACTGCGACGAAAAGGCCGACATTTTTACTTACGCCAATGGCGGCAACGTGCGGGTGTTTCACAACGTGGGCTCGGCGGCCACCGGGCCGCAGTTTGTGCTGGCCAAGGCCGAGCTCTACTTTGCCCTCACGCCCACCCAGCTGCTGAACCTGAACACGGGCTACTACAATATGCCCACCGTGCAGGACATCAACGGCGACGGCCGCCTCGACATCATGAGCTACGACTACCTGGGCTCGACGGTGATGCAGGTGTTTCTTAACACGGGCACCGGCACGTGCACCGACCTCGGCGGGTGGCAGCAGGCCAGCAACTACTGGGGCCTCATTCAGGCCTGCACCGACTGCCGCTCGTACTTGCCCAATGCGGTGGCGCAGTGCCAGCAGCTGCGCCCCACCACCGGCGGGCGGCCCACCCACAGCCAGGGCCACAGCGTGCTGCTGCTCGACCTGAACGGCGACGGCGTGCTCGACCTGCTCGACGGCCGCGACAACTGCCCGCAGCTAACGCGCCTGCTCAACAGCGGCACCAATGTGGCGGCCAACTTCACGGCGCCCAACATCAGCAGCAATTTTCCGCTGGCCACGCCACTGGCCACGTTTTTTTCGCCCGCACCGTATTCGTTTGATACTGACTTTGACGGGGTTAAGGACCTGGTGGTGGTGCCCAACCAAGTTACCAACGTGGACGACCGCCTGAGCATGCGCCACTCGGTGCGGCAGTACCGCAACACCAGCAGCGCGGGCGCGGCCCCCAGCTACACGCAGGTATCGGATGGCTTTCTGCAAAACGACATGCTCGACATGAGCGAGGGCGCAGCTCCCACCTTTGGCGACCTCGACGGCGACGGCCGCGCCGACCTGCTAGTGGGCACGCAGGGCGACCTGGTGAACGGCTACTACCGGGGCAGCCTCTACTACTACCGCAACGTGGGCACGGCCCGCCGGCCGGTATTTCGGCTCATCACCGACGACTACCTGGGCCTGGCCGCCGCGGCGGCCCTCACACCCACCGTCAAGTTTGAGAGCCTGCGCCCGGCGCTGGTCGACCTCAACCGCGACGGCAAGCTCGACCTGGCCTACGCCGTGCACACGAGCAGCGGCAGCCAGCTACGCTTTATGCTGAACACGGCCGCCGCCGGGCAGCCCGCCAGCTTTAGCCCGGCGGCGGGCGACTACTTCCGGCCGCAGGGCGCGGGCGGCACGGGGGTTATCGCGGCCACGGCCGGCGACACGCCGTGCTTTTTCGACGTGGATGGCGATGGCTACGTGGACCTGCTGCTGGGCACCAACGACATTGGCGAGCCCGGCGGCAGCCTGCGCTACTTCCGCAACCGGGGCACGGCCGGCGGGGCCGTCAACAGCCAGTTTGTGCTCACCAACAGCGACTACGGCCAGCTGCGCGACGCGGCCGGCCTACGTATTGCCAACCTGAGCCCCACGGTGGCCGACTTCGACAACGACGGCCGCCCCGACCTGCTGACGGTGGATGCCAACGGCACGGTGAGCCTCTACAATAACTTCCGCGCCCAGGGCAGCCAGTTTACCGGGCGCACCGACCTGCTGTACAATGCCTTCCGCAGCAGCTACCAGCCCGTGCGCCTGGGCCAGGGCGCTACCCTACGCTTTGCCCCCACCGCCGCCGACCTCAACCAGGATGGCACGCTGGAACTGTACATCGGCACCGAGGGCGGCGGCATCGTGAGCTACCTGCCCGGCACCCGCACCGTGCTGGCTACCCAGCCCGCCGCCGAGGCCGCCGCCGCCCTGGCCTTGAGCGTGTACCCCAACCCGGCCAGCCCCGCCGCCAGCGTCACCGTCGAAACTGCCCAGCCCACCAGCCTGCGCCTGTTTGACCTCACCGGCCGCCTGGTGCGCCAGGAGGCCGCCGCCCAGCGCCGCCACACTCTTCCGCTCGCTGGCCTCGCCGCCGGCCTCTACCTGCTGCGCGCCACCGCCCCCGATGGCACCGTGGCCACCAGCAAGCTTCAGGTGAGTGAGTAGAGGAAAACGAGCGTCGTGCTGAGCGCAGCGAAGCCTCTCTACCGACCCACTGCGCGGCTTGTATGAAGCGGCCAAGATGCTGCGCAGCGCTCAGCATGACGCTCGTTTTCCTCCACTCACCCAATTATTTATCCAGTCACTTCAATTCAAACTTGTCGGCGTCGAGCAGGGCGGAGAGGTGCTCGCGCACTTCGCGCAGGGGATTGCGCATGAGGCGGCGCGTGAGCACCGTGGGCAGGCTGCCGGCCTGGGCCAGGTGCTCGCCGCGCGGGTCGAGCAGCATCGAATAGCCGCTGTACTCCTGCTGGTTGCCATCGAGGCCGATGCGATTGACGCCCGCCACGTAGGCCAGGTTTTCGATGGCGCGGGCTTGCAGCAGCAGCTTCCAGGCGTTGATGCGGGCCTCGGGCCAGCTCGCCACGTACAGCAGCAGGTCGTAGGGCGCGGCCCCGTCGTTGCTGCTCCACACCGGGAAGCGCAGGTCGTAGCACACCAGCGGGCAAATGCGCCAGCCGCGCCACTCCTCCACCAGGCGCACGCGCCCACCGGGCGTAAACACCTCGTGCTCACCGCTCATCCGAAACAGGTGGCGCTTGTCGTAGTGGCTGTAGCTGCCGTCGGGGCGCACCCACAGCAGGCGGTTGTAGTAGCGGCCGCCCTCGGTCAGCATGGCGCTGCCGGTTATCACGGCATCGTAGCGGGCGGCCTGCTCGCGCAGCCAGGCCAGGGTGGGGCCATCGGCGGGCTCGGCCTGGGTGGTGTCCATGCTAAAACCCGTGGTAAACATTTCGGGCAGGATGATGAGGTCGGTGAGCCCCGGCCCGGTCAGCAAATCGGCCAGCAGCTGGCCCAGCGTGGCGCGGTTGGCGGCGGGGTCGTGCCAGTGCAGGTCGGTTTGCACCAGCGATACGGAAAAATCGGGCATAGCTAGGGTGGGAGTCTTGGAAAAGGAGATAATGTAAATAGCGCGGTATTCGGCCGAAAACCATACTTACCTGATAAAAGTCACGCCAGGCCCCTTAGCGACGCAGCCGGGCCGCCGCCGCTGCCAGCGTAGGCGGCTCCTTGGCAAAGCAAAAGCGCACCAGGCCAGGGTCGTAGCCGTCGTGGTAAAAAGCCGACACCGGCACCACGGCCACGCCCCAGTCGCGGGCCAGCTCGGTAGCAAACGCCACGTCGCCTTTTTGGGCATAGGCCTGGTAGTTGGCCAGCTGAAAGTAGCCGCCCGGCACTGGCAGCAGCTCCCAGCCGGTATCGGCCAGCAAGGCCCGGAACTGGTCGCGCTTGGCCTGGTAAAACGCCGCCAACCCCCGCGCGTGGGCATCGGTGGGGTCGGCCAGCAGCGCGTCGGCCAGGGCGTGCTGGGTGGGCGTGCTCACGGCGAAGGTCACGAACTGGTGCACCCGCCGCAGTTCGGTGCTGAGGGCCGGCGGGGCCAGGCAGTAGCCCACCTTCCAGCCGGTGGCGTGGTAGGTTTTGCCAAACGACGAGAGCACGAAGCTGCGCCCGCGCAGGGCCGGGTGCTGGCGCGCGCTACGCGGCGCCACGCCATCAAACACCAGGTGCTCATACACCTCGTCGGAGAGCACCAGCACGTCGGTGCCGTCGAGCAGGCTGGCCAGCGTGTCCCAGTCAGCGGCCCCAAATACCGCCCCGCTGGGGTTGTGCGGCGTGTTTACGATGAGGAGCCGGGTGCGCGGCGAGAGGGCCGCCCGCACGGCCGCCCAGTCGGGCCGGAAGCCGGGGGCGGGCAGGCGCACGAAGCGCGGCACGCCGCCTTGCAACCGCACGGCCGGGCCGTAGAGGTCATAAGCCGGCTCCAGGATAATAACCTCATCGCCAGCGCTCACCACGGCGGCCAGCACGCCGTAGAGCGCCTCGGTGGCCCCGGCCGTGATGGTGACTTCGGTGGCCGGGTCGGGCGCGGGGGCCTCGGGCTGCAGGCGCGCCACCTGCGCCGCGATGGCCTCGCGCAGGCGCGGCAGGCCGGGCATGGGCGCGTACTGGTGGCTGCCGGGCGCCAGGGCGTGGCGGGCCAGCGCCTCGCGCAGGGCCAGCGGCGGGTCGTAGTCGGGAAAGCCCTGGGCGAGGTTGAGGGCCCCGGTTTGCTGGGCCAGGGCCGTCATTTGGGCAAAAATGCTCACGCCCACGTCGGGCAGCTTCGAACTAAGCATCGGCGGCAATGGAAAACGTTTGGCCCAAAGGGTCGTAAATTCGGGTCTTGCCAAAGATAACCCTAGGGGCTTTGGCCGGGTTTATGGGAGCCGGGCCCGCCCGGCTTGTCTCGCTTCTCACCTAGCCGCCGCTGCTTTTATGCCGGTTATTTACCGTACTTCCTACCTGCTGCTCCACCACGAGCCCGTCGGCAACACGCTCGAAACCGAGTGGCAGGATTTTGTTAATTCCGACCAGCTGCGCGTGTCGCTGACCGAAGTGCTGCGGCAGGCCCGCCACTACCGCATCAGGGGCTACATTGCCAATAATACGCTGCTGCGCGCCATTCGCCCCGCCGACCAGGACTGGATAAACGAGCAATGGTTTCCGGAGTTTGCCAAGCTGGGCGTGCAGCGCCTGGCCATCGTGCTCTCGCAGGACGGCCTGAACCGCATGGGCGTCGATGCTATTATGCAGCGCGCCACGGCCCACGTGCCATTTGATACCCAGCACTTTGCCAGCGCCGACGAGGCCCGGCGCTGGGCAGCGGGCGCGGCCAGCACCAGCCAGCCGGCCACGCGTTAGCTCTAGAAGTTGCTTTTGCTCGTGCACCAAAAAGCCTCGCCAGCTAGACTGACGAGGCTTTTTGGTGCACGAGCAAAATCGCAGGTTACAGCGCCGCGCCCTGCTTGAGCGCTTGCGGAAACCGCTCGCGCACGTGCGCCACCTTGCGGGCCGATACGTTGGTGATGTAGGGGTTGTCGGGGTTCAGGCGGTAGTAGCCCTGGTGGTAGTCTTCGGCATCCCAAAACTGGCCGAGGGGCGCTACCTGGGTCACGATTTTGGCGTCGTACTGCTTGGCAGCGTTGACTTTCGCAATGGTCTGCTCGATAATCTTTTTCTCCTCGGGCGTGCGGTAGAAGGCCACCGAGCGGTACTCGGGGCCGGTGTCGTTGCCCTGGCGGTTGAGCTGCGTGGGGTCGTGGC
>JAKONR010000300.1 GCA_022701825.1 Hymenobacteraceae bacterium
GGTCATCGAAAACATCAGCACCGACCTCGTGCGCTCGCTCGGCGGCAGCCGGGCCGAGTACTACGAGGCCCCGATTCGCAAAATCAAGGAAATCCACTTCACCACCACGGCCCAGGAGCCCACGCCCACCCAGATGGGCGCTCAGCACGGTTGGTTCTACTCCTGGAACAAGGCCACCGGCGTACTGACGATGGCCATGAGCACGAGCACCAAGTCGCCCGCGCCCGTGAGCGAAGACAGCGAGCGCAACACCACCAACTGGATTCTGGCCAACGTGAAGTAGCGCGCCGGCACGGCCACCGCCAGCTTTTTAGGCACAGCGGTGGCCGGACTTTTCAGCAAGCTAAGATGAGCAGCTAACCCGCACTGGCCGAGCAGTTGCGCACCCAGTTGCGGGCGCTGCTGCGCACCAGGTTACAGCTACACCTGGAGCAGGCCGAGCGTCCGGCGGCTTCGCAGTTGCTGTCGCACAGTGGCGGCAAGCCGTACTTCGAAGCGGGTGAAGCCTGGCCCACCAACCCCGACACCGGCCAGCCCCTGGAGCTAATTTTTCAGCTGGTGAACGAAAACAGCCGCCTGCCCTAGCCTTTCGAGGCGCAGGTGGTGCAGTTCTACCACAATTACTACTGGGGCGAGCTGCCGTTTGACGACGGGTACTAACCGCGCGATTATTACCTGAAAACCTGCTCGCGCCTGCGCCCCGAGCACCTGGCCCAGGTGCCGCGGCCGGCCATCGGATTCAGCCATTTCGCACCCGGGCCGCACCCTCACTACCCAACGATGACGAGCTGGCTGACCTCACCCCCGAGCTGCAAGCCTTGTGCGAGCAGCTAGCCCCCGAAGATTGGCGCGAGGTCTACTACGCTGCTGTGACCGAGCTGACCGGTGAGCCCGACTTAGGCGGCTACGCGCAGTGGCTGCAAGGCGCCTGGCTCACAGGCATATTTGGGTAGCCATTCGACAGCACCGCAGACTTCGCCTGGGGCGACTCGGGCTTGCTGCCTTTCTGCGTCGAGGGTGCCGACCCGGCCACGATTTCCTTTCTACTGCACAGCCGCTGATGACCAACCTCTTACTGCTTTCTAGCGCACTGATGCTGAGCGGCTTCGCTCCGCCCGCCTACAAAGCCTACCACAACCAGCGCTTCGGCTACCGCATCGACTACCCGGCCGATTTTCGGCCGCAGCCCGAGCCTGACAATGGCGATGGCCGCCGCTTCATCTCGCCTGATGGGCAGGTGGTGCTCACGGCGTACGCGAGCTACAACGCCCTGGATGGGGGCCTGGCCGAAAACCACAAGCTGGCCCGGCAGGGCTGGCAGGTGAAGCACGCCACCCTCACCCTAGACCAGCTCACGCGCACCGGCTACGTGCTGTCGGGGCAGGTGCGGGGCCACATTTTTTACGAGAAGACCGTTCTTAAAAGCAACACGCTCACCACTTTTTTGTGGGAGTACCCGGCCGCCCGCAAGGCCGCGCTGGATGCCGTGATTCAGCACACCATCCGGACGCTGCAACCCAGCGTGGCGGGCGGCAATTAGGCGTTGGCCAGCCCGCAAGGGCAGCTTTTGCGGGCTGGGCCGCCGAGGGCGAAATGCAATTTCTGCTTCCGCTGTCCGGTATTGCTTGTCGAGATGCTTCGCCTACCTGGCGGCCCTAGCCCGCCGCGCAACCGGCCCCGGGGGCTTGCGTTCAACAGCACTTATCTACTTCGCTTCATGGTCCATCGCCTACGCTTTCCAAACGCCCTGTGGTGGTGCTGCGGCTGCCTGCTGGCCGCCCTGCTGCCGCTAGTGGCCCCGGCCCAGGCCCCGCCGCCCAGCACCGATTACCTCGCCCCGCTCAAAGCGAGGAACCTAAGCTACCTGTGGCGGGCCGACCGGCTGGTGTTTTACGGCACCGAAGCTGCCGCCGGCACCGATAATTCCTTTCCCGAGCCGCTGGGGTTTATCGGGGCTAACTACCAGCGCTTCTACCTGCACTACATCAGCGTGCGCCCGGCCCCCGGCCAGCCCTACGTGTACCAGGTGAGCGGTAAGACGCGGGTGAAAGCCAACGTGTGCGCCTTCACCGGCACCATCACGGTGGTGAAAGCGCGGCTCTACAAAGCGCCCAACGGCGAGTACCTAAAACTGCGAGAGGGCGAGCTGACGTGCCGCGTCGAGCTGGCCGAGGACCGCCGCCAGCCGGGCAGCGGTACTATCAGTGGCACGCTCACCACGTATTTCTACCTCGATGCCAAGGGCCAGCCTCAGTACAACACCTTGGAACCCAGCGACGGCTTTTGCAACAATCAGTGCGTGGCCACCTGGACGAGCTACGCCACCCGGCAGCGAAAACCCTGCCACTGGGGCGACTTCAAAATCCCCGACTCGGGCGACCTGGACTTTAGCGTGAGCGATTTTGAAGTCGCCGCCAAGTACGTGCCCAACGGCTGGCAAACCTACATGGCTGCGCTGGAAGGCAACGCCGACAACCCCAAAACCCGCCAGGCCCGCGCCGAAGAAAAACGTGCCTGGTGGCACTAAGTCATGCTGCAGCTCCCTTCCCTCCAACGAGTACTGGCGGACGCCGGGCGCGTAGCCAAGCGGTTTCCGCTGCCCTTGCTGTGTGCCGGGGCAGGGTGCCTGGCGGGCTGCCAGGTCGTTACGTACTTGAGTGGCGAGGCCAACCAGCCGGCCTGGACGTTTCCGCTGCTCTCGGCCGGGCTGCTGGGCCTGCCGCTCACGCTGGCCCTGGCGCTGGCCGCCGAGCGCTACCGCTGGCCCGCGGCCGGGCGTGGGCTGGCGCAGGCCGGCGCCCTGGCGCTGCTGGCCGGCTGGTACGCGCTGGTGCCGGCGCTGCCGGGCCTGGTCTGGAACCTGCGGCTGGCGGGGCTGCTGCTGGGCCTGCACCTGGCCGTGGCGGCCGCGCCCTACCTAGGCGAGCTGCG
>JAKONR010000096.1 GCA_022701825.1 Hymenobacteraceae bacterium
CGCGAAACAGGCTCACGGGCACGTCCTGGGTCAGGTCGTCGCCGGTGCGCACGTAGCGCGCATCGGGTAAGATGCGGAAAGTGATGAGCAGCGAGCCATTCGGGCCGCCGTTGCGGCCGGGGCCGCCTTGGTCGCGCAGCCGGATGGTTTGCCCGTCGGCCACGCCGGGGTGGATGGTAATGCGCAGGTTTTTGCCATTCACCGTGAGGGTGCGCGGCCCGCCGTGGTAAGCTTCTTCCAGCGATAATTCCAGCTCGGCCTGGTAGTCTTGGCCCGCGCCGGGGCGGGGGCTGCGGCCGCCGCCAGCCCCGCCGCCCATGCCCCCAAAAAGCGAGCTAAAGAAATCCGAAAAATCTTCGCCTCCTTCAAACGACGCGCCGCCCCCGCCAAAGCCGCCGAATGGATTGCCGCCTTGCCCGCCGCCCTGCGCATACTGGCTCCAGTCGAAGCCGCCCGCGCCCCGCCCCGCGCCGGCTTGCTCGTAGCGCTGGTAATCGGCCCCAAACTGGTCGTATTTTTTACGCTTTTCGGGGTCTGAAAGCACTTCGTTGGCCTCGTTGGCTTCCTTAAATTTTTGCTCGGCCGCGGCATCACCAGGGTTCACGTCGGGGTGGTGCTGGCGGGCCAGCTTGCGGTAGGCCTTCTTAATCTGGTCGGCGGTAGCGGTTTTCTCGACGCCGAGTATTTTGTAATAATCCTTGTAATCCATGGGGGGTGATTATGAATTATGAGTTAGAAATTATGAATGAAAAGCGACGCCGTCTGCTGAGCAATTTTTAATTCATAATTTATAATTCATAATTACTTAAGCGGGTCGTGGCCCCAATTCATCAGCGAGTAGCGCCAGCGCGAGTGCGCTACATCGCCGTGGGGGCGCTGGGCCGAGTGGCGGCTCACGTAGGCGTGCACCTTGTGCATGTGGGCCTCGTCGTCGGGCGTGATGTCGGCCTTTTTCTTGTGTAAGATGCGAATAATGTGCTCGCCCGACTGATGGCCGATGCTTTCACCCGAGCCACTATCCTGGCCCGCCGACTTCGATTCGTCGGTTTTGAGCCAGTGCTCCAGCTCACTGGCCGTCATGTTAACGTCTTTTTTAAATTCGGCTTGAATGTCGGATTTAGCAGTGGAAGTGCTCATGGTGAAAAAAGAAGAAGCCAGAAAAAGTGTCAGAATAATTGAACGGGAGCCGGCCGGCAAACGTTGGCTGCGACAATCGGGAATCCTTTGCTTAATTTGCACTTCGGAAAGAATAACCCCTGGCTTTGACGCCGCTTGGCACGATTTTATTTACTTACTTTTTCGTTACGCTACCTCAACTTTTTACTTGTTTATTTTATGAAAAGTGTTTCTCGTATCCTACTGGTTGCCGGCTGCCTGCTCACGGCCTACGGTGCCCAAGCCCAGTCGCGCCCCGCGCCGCGCGGCCGCGTGGCTCCCAAAGCCCGTGTAAAGGCCGGCGCCGGGATGATGAAAGACGGCCTGCTGATGAAAGATGGCAAGCTCGTGGCCACCGAAATGGGCATGACCAACCCCGTGGCCACCGATAAAACCCTGCTCAATGGCACCGTTATCACGGCAGCGGGCGTGGTAACCGCCAAGGACGGTACCACCACCCAGCTCAAGGAGGGCGACTACGTATCGCTGACCGGCCGCATCGAAACCCGCGCCGAAATGGCGGCCCAGGATAGCATCCAGAAGCTGCAAGCCTACGACCTCAAGCACCCCGGCAAGCGCAAGGAAATGGAAAAAGCCCGCGAAAAAGCCGAGAAGGCCAAGGAAAAGGCCGACAAGGAAAAAGAAAAGGCTAAAGCCAAAGCCGCCAAAAAGTAGCCTTTGGGGCTGCTCGCTAACGCAAAGCCCGGCTTCCGCACTGTGCGGAAGCCGGGCTTTGCGTTAGCGAGCGGTGTAGTCGGCCAGCACGGCGAGGCCGGCCGCGTCGTCGTCGGCTTCCACTACTTCGTCCATCACGAATTGGATTTCGGCGTCCGTCCAGCCTTCGTCTTCAGCAGCTTGCACGAAGCTGGACAAGGCCACGAAGCGGCCACCGGCTGGGGCTTCCCAAGTTATTTTTTTGCGGATGTTGTGTTGCTTGGCCATAGTGTGCTGTAGCGTAAGCTTTAGCTTGCGTGCGCCAGGGAAAAATTGCCCTATCGCCCCGCAAGCTAAAGCTTACGCTACACTTATTTGGCCGGCACGGCTCTTACCACTTTGAGCTGCACGGGCGCCACGCCGGCCTCGACCAGCCCAATCTTTTTGGCGGCTTTTTTGGACAGGTCCACGATGCGGCCTTTCACGTGCGGCCCGCGGTCGTTGACGGTAACCTTGACCGAGCGGCCGGTTTTGACGTTGGTTACTTTGATTTTGGTGCCAAAAGGCAGCGTGTTGTGGGCCGCCGTGCGCTTGCCGGGGCGGTAGGGCGTGCCACTGGCCGTGCGCTTGCCCGCAAACTTATCGGCGTAGTACGAGCCTTGGCCGCTCTGGCTGAAGGTCGATTTGCTACCACCGCAGGCCGTAAGTAGCAGGGCTAAAAGGCTGGTTGTTACTACGGAATGATAGGTAGGCAGCACCGCTGGGTATATAATTTTGGTATTCATCCAATTTTAATTTGCCATCTCAGAATAAAAGCCAACCTTGCTGCTGAAGTTTTCTCCCACTCATTTTTTTCCTCCCAACTCCCATGAAAAGCGCTTGTAAACTCGTTGCCGGCCTGGCCCTGTCAGGTCTGTTTTTGACTGCTCAGGCCCAGACTGCCCCCATGCCGCAGGACCGCCCGAGCACCGATGGCCAGATGATGGACAAGAAAATGAAAGACGGCAAGATGAGTGGTAAAATGAAGAAAGACAAGATGCACGGCGGCAAGATGATGAAGCGCGACAAGATGGCCGACGACAAGATGAAGACGAAAATGTAGTCCGGCATCTTAGGCCACTTTGGTCGCCCGGCCTGGCTGCTTCCGTTGGGAGCTGCTGGGCCGGGCGGCTTTTTTTGGTAGGGCCGGGCGCTTTTTGGGCACCGCCCGGCGCGCCGCCGCCGGCACGCGCAGCGCCTGCAAGGCCTCGTAGCTGCCCTGAAACACGTTGAAGTCGACGGTGCCCCGAATGCCGGGCACGTAGGACTCGTCGGAGTGCTGCCAGATTATCCAGCGGGCGGCGGGCAGCGTGGGGCGCGCCACCTCATAGTGCGCCAGCCACAGCGGAAAATCATCAAAGTGCCCGGCCAGGTAGCGCCGGTAAAAGCCGTAGTTGGAATACAAAATGGGCGGCACGCCGTAGTGCGCCTGCACCAACTCTAGCCACTGGCGCACTTCGCGGCGCATTTCGGCCACATCGTGAAAGCGAGTGGCCTCCACGTCGAGCACCGGGGGCAGGTCGCCGGCCGCCAGCGGCACCCGGTCGATAAACAGGCTGGCCTGCACCGCCCCGTCGCGGTAGGGCTGAAAGTAGTGGTAGGCCCCGCTCAGGATGCCGGCGGCGCGGGCCTCGCGCCAGTTGCGCGCAAAGCGGGCGTCGCGCAGCGTGGCCCCCTCGCTGGCCTTGATAAAGGCAAACCGCACCCGGTGCCGGGCCACCTCGGGCCAATCGATGCGCCCCTGGTAGGCCGATACGTCGATGCCGTGCACCGAATAGCCTTCGAGCAGCGGCGTTTTTTCGCGGCCCGTGAGGTAGCGGCTCGTGAGCGTGGCCCAAGTGTGGCGCACGTAGCGGTTCAGCTGCCGCTGGTGCCGGTAGTACATTACGCCGGCTACCAACAAGGTCAGCAGCAGCCCTTTCAGCGCCCAGCGCCGCCAGGGCCGGCGCGGGTGCGGCGGCGGCAGGGGCGGCAAAGGCGGTTGGGGAGCGGTACGGGGCATCGGCAGCAGAGGCGGTCAAATTTAACGCCCAGCCCGGCGCCAGCGTATACCCTCCCAAAATGTAAATCGGCGGGCCCCTGCTTTTAGCGTCCGGCTGTGCGCTTGCGCCCGGCGAAGGGTCCCGCCGGCCCGCATTTCGCGCCGTCAAGTTCGCGGGCAGGCTAATTTTGCGTTTCTCCTACCTTTTTGCCCCCAAGCCATGCCCGACGCCCGCGACGAATCCGGCCACCTCATCCGCGAGCTGCACGGCGTGACGCTGGCCAACATCCTCGATTACCTGGTAGCGCACTACGGCTTTACGGGCCTCGACGAGCGCCTGCGCCTCAACTGCTTTTCGGTAAACCCGAGCGTGAAATCCAGCCTCACTTTTCTGCGTCGTACCGCCTGGGCGCGGGCCAAAGTAGAAGACCTGTACGTGCGCCTGCGCACGGCCGAGGTGCTGGGCCGGCCCCGCCCCTAAAACCCGGGCTACCCGCACATAACAAAGCCACCGCTCATCACGGTGGCTCTCAAGAGGGTGAAACCAGGCGGCCGGTCGGTCCCGGCCATATCGCAGGTAGTCTGGGGGCCGGTCGGTCCCGGCCGTATCGGCAGGCCCGGCGCGGGGCGCACGGGCACGGGTTTTAGGCGGCTTCCTTGAAGGGAATGGCTACGCGCAGCTCGCCGTTTTCGTGGCTGGCGTTGATGGCGGCCAGGTCGAGGTTGGCGGGCAGGTTGAGGCGCTGCACGAAGAGCGGGGCGGCTAGCTGGTCGTCGGGCTGGTGGCGGTACTCACCGTACACGGTCAGGTCGCTGTTATTGAGCACTACGTGGAACTGCTCGGCGGCTACGCTCGGCATGGCCACGTGCAGCACCACGCCCTGGGGGCGCTGGTTTACGTGCAGCTTGGGCTGGGCCACGCCCCCGCCGATAGTGTTCAGCAAATCGAGCTGGGGAGCGATGTTACGGATAAATTCGCGGCTGATAAGTTTCATGGGATAGGGCCTTTTTAAGTGGCTTCGCGGGGTATAAATCAAACCCCGTACCAAGTATTAAAGTGCCCTTGCTCAATAATTTACTTGCCAAATTGGCCTGTTTTGAATGGTAGGCACGCCTACTAAATGACAGCTTGGCCGAATAGCCGCCGATGTGGCAGAATATTGAGTTCTGAGTTAATCGATTTTTAACTCAGAACTAAAAGCTCTACTAAAACCGGCTCGTCAGCCCGAAGTGAATCTTCGACGTACTCAGGCTCAGCTGCTGCCCCGAGAAGCTTGATTTACCCACCGAATACACGAATTGAAACAGCCCCGCCGGCGTGCGAAAGCTGATGCCCGTGCCCAGCCCGGTGGGCTGGTCGAGGGTGGCGGGCAGGGCCACGTTGCTCTGGTAGGCGCGTAGCGCCGCCTGGTCGATAAACACGAATACGTAGCCCTCGGGACCGGTAAACTGCCGAAATTCGAGCGTACCCACCCCGTAGGCATTGGTATAAAATTGGTTTTCGCTGAAGCCACGCAGCGAGTTCAGCCCGCCCAGCCGAAACAGGTCGTTGAGGAAGTATTGCTGATTAAAAAGGCCCTCACCGCGCAGGCGGGCCAGCACCACGCTCTGCCGCCCCAGCGCCCAGTAGCGCTCGATGCGCCCGCTAAAGGTGTACTGCGTGGTGTGCATGTTTACGCCCGTGTACAGCGATTCGCTGATGCTAGCGTTGCGCCGGATGGTCTTGCTGCCCGCCCCGCCCTGCACGCTCACAAACGAGCCCCGGTGCGGAAAATACAGGTCGTCGAGGTTGGTGCGGGCGTAGGCCAGCCCGTAGGCGCTGGCCTCCGAGTCGATGAAGTCGGGTAGCGTGGCCAGCGTCTTGTACGCCACACTATCAAACAGCAGCCGCGAGCTGCGCTGCTCGGCAAAAAACGTGAGCCGCCCCGCCCGCGCCGTGGGGTACGTGACCTGCACGCGCGGCCGGATGGTGAGAAACGCCCCGCTTTGCTTGTAAAAATTGAACGTGGTGCCGACCTCCAGCGGCGTGCCGAAGAAGTTGGGGTGCAAGTAGTTGCCATCGAGCGACTGCGTCACGGCATCGACCTTGCGCCATTGCAGGCCGATTTGCTTGCCGCCGCCGCGCAGGTTGCGCAGGTTGATGTTGACATCGCCCGTAAACTGAAAGCCGCTCGCGCCGCCCGTGTTCGGCAGCAGCCCCACAATGGCGTCGAACTGATTGGACGACCGCTCATCGAGCAGCAAGTACACCCGCGCCCG
>JAKONR010000286.1 GCA_022701825.1 Hymenobacteraceae bacterium
CCAGAAAAACGTGGGCATGGGCGGCACCGGCACCGGCCTCTACCTCGACCAGGCGGCGCAGTTCTACAACCCCGGCGCGTTTGTGTTCGTGGCCTACAACAGCGTGCAGGGCGGCCTCAACATGGCCGTGCCGCGCATCTCGTTTCGCGGCGATGGCGGCGGCCCCCAGGAAACGCTTCAGAACAAGAACGTTTTTCCCTTCAACGGCTACGCGGGCTACAGCATCAGCGACAAGTTTAAAGTAGGCGTGGGCGTGTACACGCCCTTCGGCAGCGAGCTGCACTACGCCCAGGGCTGGACGGGCCGCTACACGCTCACCGACATCAACCTGCGCTCGGTGTTTGGGCAACTAACTGCTTCCTACGCCATTACGCCCAAGCTGGGCATCGGCGCGGGCCTGGTGGTGCTGGCGCTGGGCGACGTGGACTTGCAGCGCGACATTCCCATTCAGGGCCAAAATGGTGCCGTGGCGCACGCCCAGCTTACGGGCAAGGCCGAGCACAAGGTGGGCTACAACGTGGGCATTATGTTCAAGCCCAGCGATAAGTTCAGCATCGGGGCCAGCTACCGCTCGGCCATCGACGCGCGCATCAGCAGCGGCGACGTGACGGTGAGCAACGTACCCGGTTCGGTAGCCAGCAGCTTCACGGCCAAGAACTTCAGTGCGACCCTGCCGCTGCCCGCCGTGTACAGCCTCGGCGTGGGCGTGCGCCACACCGAGCAGCTGACGATGGGCCTCGACGCCAACCTCGTGGGCTGGAGCCGCTACCAGTCGCTCGATTTCACTTACTCGGGTGGCGTGCTGGGCGGCAGCACCAGCTCGTCGTCGGTGCGCAACTACAAGGATGCCTTGGCGCTGCGCCTGGGCGGGCAGTACAAGGTGTCGGATAAATTCACGGTGCGCGCCGGGGGCTTCTACGACTTCTCCTGCGTGCGCGACGGCTACGTGACGCCCGAAACGCCGGATGCTGAACGCGTGGGCCTCACGGCGGGCTTCACCTACCAGGTCAGCGAGCACTTCGGCATCGACGGGTCCTTCCTGTTCGAGGACTTTGCCAAGCGCAGCCAAAGCCAGGCCGACCTGCTGGCCAACGGCACCACCGACCGCGTGGCCGGCACCTACAAAACGGTTATCAGCGTGCCCGGCATCGGCGTGCACTACAAGTTCTAAGGCTGACTTTTTCCCACCCGTATTCGCGTTATGACTACTTTTTCTCTTCTCGCTGCCCGTGCCGCGCGGCCCGCGCTGGCGCTGCTGGGTTTGAGCGTCGGCCTGGCCGGCTGCCAGGCCGACATCGACGCGCCGAGCGCCAGCCCCGGCCCGCTCGACTTCACGAGCTACGTGGCCGTGGGCAACTCGCTCACCGCCGGCTACAGCGATGGCGGCCTCTACAACGAGGCCCAGGCTACCTCCTACCCCGCCCTGCTGGCCCAGCAGTTTGGCGCCACCGGCAAGGGGCCGGCGAGCTTCGTGCAGCCCGCCTTTTCGGCCGGCAAAAAGGATGGTTCGGGCTACATCCAGCTGCGAACCGTGAATGGGGCGCTGGCTCCTACGCAGCCCACCGCGGCCAACAACTACCTCGGTGAGCTATTAGCCGCCACGGGCAACAAGCTACTTAGCGGTGAGAATCAGCTCGAAGCCTACTCGGGCACGCAGCCCGATAACCTGGGCGTGCCGGGTATTTCGGTGCTCAGCAGCGTGTCGGCGCTCACGGGTGGGCAGGCGCCCTACGGGCTGCTCAACCCCTTTTATGAGCGCCTGCTGACGCAAGCCGAGAGGCCAGCTAAGGATTATGTAACCTACATCGGCCAGAAAACTCCCACCTTCTTCACCTGCTGGATGGGCAACAACGACGTGCTGGCCTACGCTACGGCAGGCGGCGTCGTATCGCTGCTCAACCCCTTCGGCGGCCTCACCGATACTACCCGCTTCGGTAGTGGCTACCGGGCCATTCTGGGCACCATTTCCAAGAACGGCACTGTAAAAGGCGCGGTAGCCAACATTCCGGCCGTGGCCAATATTCCTTATTTCCGCACCGTAACGGTGGCGGCCGTGGCCGCCGCCTTTAAGGCGGCCAACGCGGCTTCGCCGGGCGTGTTCATCCAAACCTCCAGCACCGCTACCCCCGTGCGCCTGGCCACCAGCGCCGATTTACTGACCCTCACGGCCCAGGCCGTGGTAGCCACCGGCGCCGGCAGCCTGCCTACCAACCCCCTGCCCAACCAGTACGTGCTCGATGCCGACGAGCAGGCGGCCGTGCTGGCCCGCACCACGCAGCTCAACAACATCATCGCCAAAACGGCCCTGCGCTTCAAGGTGCCGGTAGTGGATATGAACACCTTCTTCACCTCGGTTGGTAATACCGGCGTAGTAGCCAACGGCGTAAACAACACCACCACTTTCGCCAGCGGCAATATCTTCTCGCTCGATGGCGTGCACCCCACGCCCCGCGGCTACGCCCTGGTGGCCAATGAGTGGATTCGGGTTATCAACGGCTACTACGGCTCCACTATCCAACCCGTCAACCCGACCAACTACCGCGCCGTGCTTTTCCCGTAAGCGCCGCTTCGCCAATAAGTTTCGAAAGCGCTTTCCCTCGCCGGGAAGGCGCTTTTTTGCGTCTACCAGGTTAGCTAAGGCTAATTAATTCAGGTTTCAAGCAAAGTAGAGTCCGCCGTTGTATCTTCGTGCCTGCTGCTATCCAGAAAGACCGAGGGACCAGGCCCGACGACGTCTTGGCAACTTACCCCGAGTAGGTGCCAACTCCTGTTCGGCCAAGCAATTGGGCCGAAAAAGATATCAGCCGGAACCTGCGCCGCCCGGCGCGGCTTTCTTTCTGGATAGCGGTTTTTGCCG
>JAKONR010000323.1 GCA_022701825.1 Hymenobacteraceae bacterium
CGGCCCGCCCGGCACCGGCAAAACCCGCGCCGTGCTGCGCGAACTGGCCGAGCGCCTCTACAAAGACGACAAGCAGGCGCTGCTGGCCGCCTACACCAACCGCGCCGTCGATGAAATCTGCGAGCAGCTGGTGGCGGCCGGGCTGCCGTTTATCCGGGTGGGCTCGCGGCTGGGCACCTCGGCGCAGTACCGGCCCTACCTGCTCGACAACATGATACGCGACTGCCCCAACCGCCAAACGGTGCGCGCGCGCCTCACCGGCTGCCCGTTCTACGTGGGCACCGTGGCCAGTCTTTTGGGCAAGCCCGAGCTGTTCTTGCTCAAGCAGTTCGACCTGGCCGTGGTCGATGAGGCCAGCCAGGTGCTCGAAGGCCCCATGCTGGCCTTGCTAGCCAAAGTGCCCAAGTTCATCCTCATCGGCGACCACCGCCAGCTGCCCGCCGTGGTCACCCAGGAGCCCGAAGCCAGCGCCATCGCCCCCGAAGCCGCCGGCTTGCTGCGCCAGGAGCTAGGCCTCAGCAACCTGCGCAACTCGTATTTCGAGCGCCTCTTCAAGCGAGCCGAAGCGCACTGGCCCCACGCCCACGGCACGCTGGCCGACCACTACCGCATGCACTCCGAGCTAGTAGCGCTGGTAAACGACGACTTCTACGAAGGCCTGCTGCGCTGCCCCATGCTCTGGCAGCACGAGCCCCTAAGCCGGCCGACCTGGCCCACGCCCGCCGACGCGTTTCAGCAACGCCTTCAAAGCGAGCGCCTCATCTTCGTGCCCACCCGCCGCCAGCCCGAAGACCTGTCGATGAAGGAATCGGCCCAGGAAGCCGAGCTAGCCGCCCGCGCCGCCGTCTACGTGGCCCAGGGCTACGGCCGCAACTTCAACCCCGAAAGCACCCTAGGTATCATCGCCAGCTACCGCAACCAGGCCGCCCGCATCCGCGCCCGCCTCGCCCAACTCGCGATAGAATTGGACTTGCCCGGCCTGCTGCACATCAGCGTCGATACCGTGGAGCGCTACCAGGGCTCGCAGCGCGAGGTGATTATCGTGAGCTTCTGCTGCCACCAGGAGCACCAGCTAGAACTCATGGTCTCGCCCGACGAAACCGGGCAGGTCGACCGCAAGCTCAACGTTGCCCTCACGCGGGCGCGCCAGCAGCTCATTTTACTGGGTAATGAAGAGATATTGCGCCGGGCACCGCACCACGCGGCGCTGTTGCGGCGCTGCGGGGTGTAGCTCAATGTATGAGAGAGGGCTAGCGAAAAGGTAGGCCGTTTAATATAATCTGAGATACTGTAATAATGCGTTTGGTCTGCGGGTGTCCTAACCGTAACCAACACGAGTTTACCTTTGCCAAACTCGTGTTGGGGTTATGCCCCACGACCTGAAAACCGGCATTTGCTAAAAATGTGAAAGCCCGGCTGCTGGACACAGACCGGGCTTTCTGAAGTGTGGGGTTATGGTACAACCTCAACTTCGTTGGCAAATGAAGAAGAACACGAGAAAACTACTTAGCAAATGGGGTTCGCCCCTCTTGCTGGAGTTGTTGAAAGGGATTGCAAAAGGTGTAGGCCTGCTGCTACTCTCTCACTTCCTCCACTAGCTTAGTGGTTTGGGATTGGCAGTCGGGCTGGATGCTCGGCTGCCTTTCTTTTTTAATCTGAAAAGTATGGGCAGGAAAATTGCCGAAACGACCGGCTTTTGCTACCCGTCACAAATATACATTTCTTAGCCGGAAAATGTTACTCGACCCATTCCGTGGTTGTGGAGGTATCGTCAGCAAGTTGCTGTGTGGTGCGCCTTTATTCAAGAATGCTTGACCTGGCTGTAATAGTATCGCAGCTCAGCCATCTTGTAGGCACCTGCTGTCCCTAATCAATGCACATAAGTAGCTGGGAGTGAAGACTACTTGGTCAACATACGGCTGCCTTCTTTAATACGGCCGCCCGTGAGTCAGCTTCAGGATAATATCCGTCATAAACGGCAGCCGCCGCAGCACGTGGATGCCGGCCGTGGTGACCGCCGGCGCGCCAAAAACCTGGTGTAACAGCCGGCCCGCCGTGATGCGCAAGCTCAGCAGGCTGCGCCAGGCGCGGGTGTAGCGCTGCTCTAGCTCGGCGCGGGAGAGGCGGCCTTCGAAAAACTCCAGTAGCAGGCCGTGCAGCAAAAAGCTGGCATTCATACCCATGCTCATGCCATTGCCAGCCAGCGGAGCGATGGTGCCGGCCGCGTCGCCGAGCATCAGCACGTGGTTCTCGACGGTGGAGCGCTCGCGGAACGTGATTTGCGAAATGACGATGGGCGGCGTGGCCTGGCGGTGGGCGGCCTCTAGGTAGGGGCGCAGCAAGGGATTCTGCATCAGCACCTGACGCTCCATTTCGGCCACGCTGTTGCCGTGGGCGCGCAGGTTGCGCACGTCCGAGATGTAGCTGCAATTGGTGAGGCCGCCGGGCACCGGCGAGAGGCCGCAGTAGCCGTCTTTGAAGTTGTGCATTTCCACCATCGCCTCGGGGAAATCGACGTTTTCGAGGTGGCGCTTCACGGCCACGAACTGGCGGGCGTGGCGGCTGGGCTCGAGGTAGGCGCGATGCAGCTTGCTGTCGAGGTTGGCGTGCTTGCCCCAGGCCCCGCAGGCCACGCGCGCCCGGTACGTATCGCCTGCGGCCGTGGTCAGCGCAAACTGGTCGTCAGCAAACGTCACGTCCGTAACCCGCGTGCCTTCCTTAATAAGCGCGCCCTGCTGCGTAGCCAGCCGGGCCAGCAGCTCATCGAGTACGTAGCGCGTGATGCCGATTCCGCCAATATCGAGCGGGTGGTGCAGCGCCACGCCGCTCGGCGACGACACCGTGAAGCGCGTCATGCGCGGCAAATCCATCTCGGCCAGCGGCACCCCAATGCGGCACAGAAAATCGTAGTTTTCCATCGAAATGTACTCGCCGCACACGCGGTGAAACGGGTAGGTTTCTTTCTCAAACAGCACTACCCGCCGCCCCGCCTGGGCAAGCTGCAAGGCCAGCGTGAGGCCCGCCACGCCGCCCCCGATAATGGCGCAGTCGTAGAGAAGGTCGGTAGGGGTTGGCATGGGTTTGAAGCTTATTTTGGGATTAAGAAAACCTGAAAAACGACTGTCATGCTGAACGCAGTGAAGCATCTCTACCGCTTCGTCGAACGGTTTGGGTGAAGCGGTAGAGATGCTTCACTGCGTTCAGCATGACGCCCGTAAAAATTACCCAACTCGCTTGCGCAGCACCCGCGCCCCGAACAACACCCCCGCCGCCAGCAAGCTGGTATAAGCCGTAGCCATGAGCCACTTGGGTATCAGGTGGCCGCTTTCCTTGATGGTGGCGGTGGCGGCTAC
>JAKONR010000393.1 GCA_022701825.1 Hymenobacteraceae bacterium
AGTGCTTGACGCTGGTGCACCAAACCGACCCCACCTTTAAGCGCCTCGTGAAGTACTGGGACGCGCAAGCCGTGGCCGCCCACATCGCGGAGGCCATCACGGTAGGCGCACCCGCCGAGGAGCGCCGCATCCGGCCGGTGCCCAACTACTACAATCCGCGCGGCAGCACGCGCTTCGTGCACGGCCAAACGACGCGGCCGGTATTCGCCACCACCAAAAGCCACGTCGACTACGTGGTGGCCGACACCGAAAGCTGGGAGCAAATCTGCGCCAAGGTGCTCGAAGACTTGCCGGAAGTCATTTGCTACGTCAAAAACGCCTTCCTAGACTTCAAAATCCCCTACCTGCGCGAGGGCCATCGGCACGACTACTTACCGGATTTCCTGGCCCGCGTGCGCACACCCGCCGGGCAGGTCGTGAACCTCATTATCGAGGTCACGGGCATGAATAAGGACAAGCAGGCCAAGAAGCTCTACACCGAAAAGTACTGGCTGCCCGCTGTGAACGGCGACCTGGCGGCCCTCGGGCTGCCAGCGGAGGAGCCGTGGGCGTTCATCGAAATCAGCGAGGATATCCGGTACACGCGCAACCACTTGGTGGAGAAAATTCAGAGTCTATAAGCCTATAAAAACAAACCGTCATGCTGAGCGGAGCGCAGCGGAGTCGAAGCATCTCTTTAGCTGAGTAACTCTTAGCCTTAGCAACGAAGCGGTAGAGATGCTTCGACTCCGCTGCGCTCCGCTCAGCATGACGAACGTGCCATGCCCAAAAAACAAACTGCTCCCGCCGCCGACCCCACCGCCTACGTGCACCAAGACAAGCGCACGCTCATCCCGTCCGAAACGGAGGCCGGGGCCGAGCAATTCAACCCCAAAGTACAAGGCCACTTGACGCACCAGCTCGACAAAAACCCCATCATCCACCGCGGGCAGGACCCCGAGCTGAAGTGGCTGGGTAAATACGAACACGAAGGCGAAGACCGTCCGGACTACCTCAAGCTCGACATTCGCTCGCTCTACCGCCACGAGCACGTGCGCCCGCAGGAACTGATGGCCCGCCTCTACCGCGAGCGCCTCGCCCAGGCCAACGACCAGCTCGGCCTCTTCGGCCAGGACTACCAGACCGTAGACGAGCTCGACAAGCCCCTGAGCTACTACCAGCACCACGCCGCCTGGGAAAACCGCCTCATCCTCGGCGACTCGCTGGCCGTGATGACCTCGCTGCTCGAGCGCGAAGGCCTGGGCCAAAAGGTGCAAATGGTGTACCTCGACCCGCCCTACGGCATCAAATACGGTTCCAACTGGCAAATCAAGCTCAACAACCGGACCGTGCAGGACGGCAAGGACGAACACCTCTCCTCCGAGCCCGAGCAAATCAAAGCCTTCCGCGACACCTGGGAGCTAGGCATCCACAGCTACCTCAGCTACCTGCGCGACCGGCTGCTGGTGACTCGGGAGCTACTGACGGAATCAGGCTCATGCTTTGTGCAGATTTCGGATGAGAACGTGCACCTGGTGCGCGGGCTGATGGACGAGATTTTTGGCAGTGGCAACTTTGTAGCCCAGATTTTTTACCAGAAAACCGGAGGTTTCGCTAGCCATCCTATTGCCTCAGTTGGCGATTATATTTTGTGGTATGCTCGCAATAAGGACCAAGTGAAAGCGAAACCCTTATTTATAGAATGTCCCACCCCGGACAAAGACGACCCTAACTATGTGTGGATAGAGCTAATTGACGGACAAGTAAGAAAGTTAACCGGGGCCGAAAAGAGACGAGAGACTGCACTGCCGAAAGGAGCGAGAATATTTCGGCATGGCCCTTTGCAATCAGAGGGCAAATCCAATACACCACAGGAATTTGAGTTTGAAGGACAATTGTACAAACCAGGTACTAATAGCCACTGGAAAACTACAGTAGCTGGCTTAAAGCGCCTAGCCGCGAAAAAACTCATTTTAAAATCTGGCAATGGCTTGGGCTTTAAGCTTTTTTGGGATTATTACCCGGCCGAACGCCTCCATAATGCGTGGTTCGACACTCAGTCGGGCGGGTTTAATGAGAAGAAAGTATACGTAGTTCAAAGCTCAAACAAACCTATCCAACGGTGCCTACTCATGTGCACCGACCCCGGCGACCTCGTGCTCGACCCCACCTGCGGCAGCGGTACCACGGCCTACGTGGCCGAGCAGTGGGGCCGCCGCTGGATTACGATGGACACCTCGCGCATTGCGCTCAACATCGCCAAAACGCGGCTGATGACGGCCAGCTTCCCCTACTACCGCCTCTACGACGAAAGCGGGCAGGACATTCGCCAGGGCTTCGTGTACAAGGAGGTGCCGCACATCACCCTCAAGAGCCTAGCCAACGACGAGCCGCCCGCCACCGAAAAGCTCTACGACCAGCCCGAGGAAGACAAAAAGCGCCTGCGCGTGGCTGGCCCCTTCACCGTCGAAACGCTGCAAAGCCTCAACCCCGTGGCCCCCGAAGAGCTGGAAACGCCCGCCGAAGAGTTGGAAAGCCAGGCCCAGTTTGAGGCGCGGGTATTTGCCGGCCTCACCGCCTCGGGCGTGCGCAACGGGGCCAAAAACGAGCAGGCCGTGTTCCTGCGCGTGGAGCGGCGCGCCTCGCCCGCCCTGCCGGCTGAGGGCTACTGGCGCGACGCTGAAGGCCGCGAGCGCAAGGCGTATTTTCTGCTCGGCCCGCGCTTCGGCACCGTAAGCAAAAGCCAGGTAAATGAGGCCGTGAAGGAGTGCCGCCAGCTCGGCGATGCCGACTGGCTGGTGGTGCTGGGCTTCGCCTTCGACGACGCTATCGAAAACCGCGAGCAAACCATGAGCGCCGGCACTTTCCAGGTAACGCGGGCGCGCATCGGCGAGGACTTGTTGCAGGAAGGCCTGCTGAAAAAGGACAAGAAAGCAGCCTCCTTCGTGACCATCGGCGAACCCGAAATTGGGTTGCTGCGCGATGAGGCGGCCGGCACCGCCACCGTGGAGGTGCGCGGCCTCGACATTTGGGACCCCATCAACAACCGCCTGGCTGCCCGCTCGGTCGAAGACATTGCCTACTGGATGCTCGACGACAACTACGACGGCTCCAATTTTCTGGTGCGGCAGGTGTTTTTCTGCGGCGGCGAGAAGGGCGAGTTCAAGAAGTGGCGCACCAAGCTCGACGGCCAGGCCAGCGCCAGCACCAAGCGCAAGGCCGAGCAAACCCTGCGCATCGAGCTCGACGAAGACGCTTGGGAGCGCCTCTACGGCTTCCGGTCGCACCCCATCGAGGCCAAAATAGGCCGCCAGGTAGCCGTGCGCGTCATCAGTCAGTTTGGCGAGGAAAGCACGCGGGTGCTCACGCTGTAAACCGCTTTTTCGCAAGGCAAAAGGCCGGCCCGCTACGTAGCGGGCCGGCCTTTTTGGTAACATAAAGCGGAAGATTGAGCGGATATATTAGTTACGCACTACGCGCTGAGTGGTAGCGCCGGCGGCCGTGGCTACGCGCAGCAGGTACATGCCGGGGGCCAGCGTGGGCAGCTCGGCCAGGGCCTGGGGGGCGGTACCCAGCTGCACGGTGCGGCTGTACACAGGGCGGCCATCGGCGGTGAGCAGGGCCACGGTGGCGGCTTGGGCTTCGGCGCCGGGCAGGGCCACGGTCAGCTCGGTGGTGAAGATGGTGGGGTAAGCCACGGGCTTGGCGAGGCTGGCGGCGAGGTTGGCGGCCAGCGTTACGACGGGCGAGTAGCTGGTGGTGCCGTCGAAGTCGACCTGGCGCAGGCGGTAGTAGCTGGTGGCCGTAGCGGCCACATCGGTAAACACGTAGCTGTGGGCGGCGCTGGTGGTGCCGGCGGCGGCCAGTTCACCAATTTTCGTAAACACCTGGCCATCCAGCGAACGCTCTACCTCGAAGTGGTCGCTGTTGGTTTCCGAAGCGGTGGTCCAGCGCAGCACGTTGCCGGTGGCGCCGGCCTGGCCGGTGAAGGCGGTGAGCACCACGGGCAGCGGCGTAGCACCGGCCAGGGCCCCCGAGGCCAGCGTGGGCTGGGTGGCCGATTGCGTTTGCTCGTAGCGCTGGATGGTGCCGCTGGCGTTGCCCACGAAAAGGTCGAGCAGACCGTCGCCGTCGATGTCGCTGATGGCCGGGGCGGCGTAGCCACCTACACTGCTCAGGCTCAGGGCCGTGGTGCCGTTGGTAGTCAGGTTGCCCACTAGCCGGAAGGTGGCCGAATTGGCGGCCGACTGCGTGTAGAGCACGATGTTGCCGGCCTTGTTGCCAAGCAGCATGTCGAGGTAGCCGTCGCCGTCGTAGTCAGTCAGCAGGGGCTTGTCTACGTCGCCGGCGTCGATGGCGGTACCGTCGGCCAGCGTCATTTGGCCTTTGCTGGTGAAGGTAGCGGTGTTGGCAGCGGTTTGCTCGTAGCGGCGCAGGGTGCCGTCGTTACTACCTACCAGCACATCGAGCAGGCCGTTGTTGTCGAGGTCAGCCACCGTGGGGCGGGGATACGAGCCGCCGTTGGGCGCGCCGGTGGTAGCGGTGCCGAAGGGGTTTGTAAAGAGCGTGGTTTTGGTGAAGGTCAGCGCGCCAGCGCCCGTAGCGGCTGTTTGCTCGTAGCGCAGCACGGTGCCCGTGTCCTCGCCCACCAGCAGCTCCAGCAGGCCGTTGCCATCGAGGTCGGCCAGCGTGGGCTTGGCATAGTTGCCTACGTCGAGGGTAGTGCCGTCGCTATTCTTGAGCAGCACGCCGGTACCGAAGGTAGCCGCGCCAGCAGCCGTTTGCTCAAATACCGTGATGGTGCCGTTGCCATTGCCCTGAATCAGGTCGATGAGGCCGTCGCCATCGAGGTCGCCGGTGGTGGGCGTCGAGTAGCTGCCGGGGGCCGTGGTGCCCGTCACGCTGGTCGCTACCTGCGCGTAGCTCACCGACGACGACTGGCGGGTGATGCCCAGCTTGGTGCCCGTTAGGGCCGTGCCCGTGCTAGTGGTGAGGCGAATGCGGCCCGTGGCGGCGGCCACCGGCACAATCACGTCAATCGAAGTGGCCGACGCCTTGGCTACCTTCATCGGCTGCCCGTTAATCATCACCGATTTGAGGTTATCAAAACCAGCGCCCGTGATGCGAACCGTAGCGCCGGCCGCCGCCTGGCTCGGCGAAAAGCCCAGGATGGTTTGGGCCGAGGCGGCTACCGGCAGCAGGCCGAGGCTGGCCAGGGCGAGGCGGCGGAACGAAGGAAGCAGAGCGGCGGCGGTAGCAAGGCGGAACATAATAGCAGAAGAGAAAGGCGAGAAAAGTATCAGGTTAGGCAAAACGGTTTTTATAAATAGCTTCTATTCAAGATTTATTTTCAGCTAATGCTGAGCTTGAATAACCGCTGCCGTTTTAGTGATACAAAAGTATCGGGCCGCTCCAGGCCCGCCTGGGCATTCTCGCTTAATGTCTCCCTGGGGTCTGCCAATGCAGCCGTTTACTGTGTGAGCAATCTCAATTATTCCAGTGATTAAGGCAACAGTAGGCTATGTATATTTCTCATTAACAGCAATAAGCCTGTTTATTCTTGCCTTAGTACCAGCCCTTCAAATAGCAAGCCCGCCTTCGGCTGCGGCGGCGGCAGCCAAAAAGCGGGCTTAGAAGAGTTTGGGGCAGGCTGGGGCGGGCTTACAGCCGCTCGCGCACCTCGCGCAGCAGGCGCTCCATGGCGTTGCGGGTGGCCTGGTCGTTGGTTGGGATGCTGTTGTTGAAGAACGTGACGGCCACCAGCCGGCCGCTTTTGCAGCGCACGTAGCCCGCCAGGTTGCAGGTGTGGGTGAGGGTGCCGGTTTTACCCCAAAACCACGGCATCTTGGGTGGGCCGGCCTCGAAGTAGCGCTTGCGCAGCGTGCCCTGGCCGCCGCCGGCGGCCAGCAGGCTTAGCAGGCGCGGCTCGGGCACCTGCTGGTGCAGGCGGGCCAGCAGCGCCGTGAGCGTGCGCGGCGTCAGCAGGTTCAGGCGCGAGAGGCCCGAGCCATCGACCCAGTCGGGGCGGTCGGGCAGGTCGTGCAGCTGGTTTTTGAGCAAGTACCGAATGGCCCGCTGGCCGCTCAGCGAGTCGCGGTAGCCCACCTGCGAGCTGGTCATGAGCAGCAGCTGCTCGGCCAGGAAATTGTCGCTCACGCGCAGCATCCGGCGGTAGAGCGAGTCGGCCCGCAGCCCGCGCAGCGTGCGAATGCTGTCGCGGCCGGGGCGCGGGTGCCACGCCGTGCCCACGATGGCGCGGCGCAGCGTGTCGCCGAGCAGCCGCAAAAACAGCTGGCGGCTGGTGCGGTACGGCACCTCATCAATCCACTTTTTGGCCGCCGGGCGGTAGGTAAAGCGGTTTTCGAGCTGCGCCCGGTACACGTGCATGTCCTCGTCCTGGTCGGGCGAGAGGCGAAAACCGGCCCCCGCCCGCTCGGTGAGCGGCGCGAAGGCCCTTGGAAACACGCGCACCCGCTGCGGCAGCGCCTGGGCCGCCGCGCCCGGCCGGGGCCGCACCAGCTGCGGCGCGGCGGCATAAAAGCGCACCGTGTTGCCATAGAGCGGAAACGCCGTGCGCTCGGGCTGGAAGTAGTAGTTAAAATCGTCCCAGGTCCAGCCCGGCCCGTAGGCGGGCACGGTGGCGATGTCGCAGTAGGCCAGCAGCTTTTCGGGCCGATTGGCCAAAAAGGTGTAGGCCCGGCGCGAAGGCACGTCGCCGTGCAGCAGCGTGGGGTCGCCGGTGCCCTGAAAAAACAATGTATCGCCCCGCGAGAAGTAGCGCAGACTGGGCAGCGAGTCGGGCAGCAGCGTGAGGCCCGCGTAGAGGCTCAGCAGCTTCATGGTGCTGGCCGGCGTGAAGTACTTGGCGTCGTTGTAGCCAAAAAGCGCCTCGCCGGTACTGGCATCGGCCAGGGCCACGCCCACTTGCTGGCGGCGCAGCGTGGCGCTGCTGTCAAGCTGCTGGCGCAGCCAGGGCATATCGGCCCGGCCAGTGGCCGAGTCTTTTACGATGCCGGGCTGGGCGGGCGCGGTGGCGGGCGGGTTTTGGCCGCAGGCGGTGGTGAGCGAAAGCAGCGCCAGCGGCAGCAGGGCGGCGGGGCGCCTTTTGGGGCAATAGAAGGGCAAGGCAGGCATAGGCACGGGCGCAACTTAAGCAAAAACCCGGCAGCGAGCGGCGCGGGCACGGGTTTTGGGCGCGGGTGCGGGCGGGCTCCGTAGCGGGCGAATAACTTTGTTCCTCCGTTGTTCTTATCGTGGAGGCTGTGCAGGGAAGTCGGAACAAGCGCGCTCGCCATGCGGAGCGCATCGTTGCATTTTGATGAATGGTCGTTGCCAGGTGTAGAGCCGCATCCTTGCGTCTCGCGTCAGGCGAGCCCGAACAGAACAACGTGAGACGCAAGGATGCGTCTCTACACCGCTCAACGACCATCTTTCAACCCAAAATATTCCCCCAAACGCTCCTACCCGCCGCTCGTCGGCGCTCCGCTTTATTCATGAAAAAACTCCTGCTGTTACTCTTAGTCGGCCACCAGGCCAGTGCGCAAACCTCTACGCCCCTCACCGCCCACCTCGATAAAGTCAAGCTAACCTTTGCCTTGAGCGCCGACGGGCGGCCGACCTACGCCGTAAACTACGGCCCCAAATCGGTGGTAAATACCTCGCGCCTGGGCCTGGTTTTCCAAGATAAGCAGGGCTTCGACGGGCGGCTGGTGCTAACTGGCAGCGAGGTAAAGGACGTGGACGAAACCTGGCAGCCGGTGTGGGGCGAGGTCAAAAGCATTCGCAACCACTACCAGCAGCTGACGGTGCACCTGCGCCAGCCCGCCGCTCCCGGCCGCCGCGTCGATGTCGTGTTTCGGGTTTTTGCCGATGGCGTGGGCTTTCGCTACGAGGTGCCGCGCCAGCTGGCGCTGGGCAATTTTGTGGTTATGGACGAGCTCACCGAGTTTGCCCTGCCCGCCGACCACCAGGCCTTCTGGATACCCGGCGACTACGATACCAACGAGTACCTGTACACCAAATCGCGGCTGAGCGCCGTCGATAACTCGGCGCAGGTGAAGGGCTCGGGCGAAATCGCGGTGCGCAGCGCGCCCGACGCGCAGGCCGTGGCCACGCCGCTCATGCTCAAGGCCGATAACGGGCTGTACATCAACATTCACGAGGCGGCGCAGGTCGATTACCCGGCCATGCAGCTGCACGTAGACCGCGCCAGCCACCGCCTCACGGCCCAGCTCGTGCCCAACGCGGTGGGCAGCAAGGCCTTTTTGCACGCGCCAGCCCGCACGCCCTGGCGCACCATTATCGTGAGCGACAAGGCCCCCAAAATCCTGGCTTCCAAGCTCATTCTCAACCTCAACGAGCCCAGCAAGCTTCCTAACACCGACTGGATAAAGCCCCTGAAATTTGTGGGCGTGTGGTGGGAAATGCAGGTCGGCAAGAGCGACTGGAAGTATGCCGAAAGCATCGACACGCTCGACGCCCAGGGCCACCTCATCCCCACCGGGCGGCACGGGGCCAACACGGCCAACGTGAAGCGCTACATCGACTTTGCGGCCGCCCACCAGATTCCGGGCGTGCTGGTCGAGGGCTGGAATGTGGGCTGGGAAGACTGGTTTGGCAACTGGAAAGAGCGGGTTTTTGACTTCGTGACGCCCTACCCCGACTTCAACGTGCCCGTGCTGAGCGCCTATGCTAAAAGCAAGAACGTGAGCCTGCTAATGCACCACGAAACCAGCGGCGCAGCCACCAACTACGAGCAGCACCTCGACACGGCCTACCAGTTTATGAACCGCTACGGCTACCCGTCGGTGAAGACCGGCTACGTGGGCCGCATCATCCCGCGCGGCGAGCACCACGACGGGCAATGGATGAGCAACCACTTTGCACGGGTGGCCGAAATGGCGGCCCGGCACCACGTCACGGTCGATATGCACGAGTCGGTGCGTCCCACCGGCCTCGCGCGCACCTACCCCAACTGGCTGGCCAGCGAGGCCGGCCGCGGCAACGAGTACAACGCCTTCAGCATCGGCAGCCCGCCCGAGCACGAAACCATCATGCCCTTCACGCGCCTCATGGGCGGGCCGATGGACTACACGCCCGGCATTTTCAAGCTCAAAGGCTACAGCGCCAGCGCGCCCGAGCGCCAGGTGCACACCACCCTGGCCAAGCAACTGGCCCTGTACGTGACGCTGTACTCGCCGCTGCAAATGGCCGCCGACCTGCCCGAAAACTACGAGGCGCACCTTGATGCCTTCCGGTTTATCGAGGACGTGCCGGTGGACTGGGACGATACCCGCATTTTGGCCGCCGAGCCCGGCGACTATATCACGACCGTGCGCCGGGCCAAGGGCAAAGACGAGTGGTACCTGGGCAGCATCACCGACGAGCAGGCGCGCCAGCAGCCCGTGAAGCTCGATTTTCTGACGCCCGGCCGCCGCTACGAGGCCGTTATTTATGCCGATGGCAAGGACGCCGACTGGCAGCAAAACCCGGCCAGCTACCAGATTACCCGGCAAATCGTGACCAGCAAATCGACGCTGACGCTGCGGCTGGCGCCGGGCGGCGGCGCGGCCGTCAGCTTCAAGCCGGTGGGGGCCCAAAAGCCCTCTTAATGCCTCCCCGCTGGCAAAACGGCGGATAAGCTGCCTGGTCGACGGGCGCTATCGTGCAGCCTTCTACTTAATTATGGATAGTATAGCGTGATTGTAGGGGGCACGCGCCTACATTTGGGGCCCAAACTTAGCTTTTCGCTTACCATGCCCGAAAACCCGGATTTTATCACGCCTAAGCAATACCGCGACTACCAGGCTGCTTGGGAAGAGCTTATCACACAGAAGGACGACGATGCCTTCCGGGAGGCCTTTCGGGTAGCGGACGCGCCGCGCCTGAATTTTCTGAATTTCTCGCTCGACCAGGTAGTGGCGCTGGTAACGGCGCCCGGCGTGCACAGCATCAAGGCGCGCTTTCTGCTCCGGCCCGCGTCGGAGGGCCTGCCGCGCTTCAGCATGGCGCTGTTTGCCTCCGACACCCCCGCCCACGACGCCGACGTGGAGCCGCTCTCGCCCTACTACATTCCGACGGCGGCGGCGCCCACTACCACCCAGGCCGTGGAGCCCGCGCCGGGGCCCGATACCAAAATACCCTACGTCGAGGCCTATCAGTGGCTTACCGAATGGGTAAATACGACCACCGACGACTTCACCACGGAAATCTTTAACACCGATAGTGGCCCCCTGCTAGGCGGCAATTTTGAGGTGAGCACGTTTCAGGACCCGTTGGCAGCAGCCCCGCCCTACGCCAACAAGAGCCTGTTTCTCAACCTAGGCCTCATGGCAGACCCCGAGCCCACGGCGGCCCTGGTCGTGTACATCGCGCCGCTCGGCAGCCGGATGCAGGGCAGCGTGGAAGGGCTGCCGACTGGCGATGTTTATTACGACCATACCAGCCTTTGCCCGCCTAACCATTAAGACGCTTTTTGTTCGCGCTTGTTTCCAGCTGTTCCGAACTGCGGTATGCTCGACACCTTTTTGAATTATTTACTTTTATTTGTTACCGGGCTGGCGGTAGCGACTGGTCTGCTGGGACTGGTGCGCTACCGCCAGCTGGTGCCTGGCCTGCGCTGGCTGGCGCTGCTGGCGGGCTTCGATGCCATCATGGAGCTGACTTACAGCGTACTATCGGCACTAGAGGTACACACTTTATTTCTAAACCCAGTTGTATTGATTGGGGAGATAGTACTGCTGACCCTCCTGTACCGCCAAGTGCTGAAATCAGCCGCCTTTAATCGGGTGGCCCCTTGGCTGCTGGTCTTGTTTAGCCTTTATGCGCTACTGCAAATTCCTTTGAAATTCGATGTCGTGCAGCTCCCAGTGAGCCTAGAAGTTGTCGCCAACCTGATACAGCTCGTCTTAGCTGGGCTCTATTTTCAGAAGCTGCTCAACGAGCTGCAAGTAGAGCGCCTGCAGCGCGACCCCTTTTTCTGGTTTTCGATGGCACTGGCTGCGTATGGCTTAGGCGATATACTAATCATGCTATTTGGCAACTACATATTGACCCATTGCACAGTACAGCTGCAAAAAATTGTCTTTTGGGGCTTACGCAGTATATTCAATATTCAACTCTACCTCGCCTACATCCTGGTGCTGTGGGTGCGCCCGGTGCCGGCCAATGCGGGCGACACCCGGCTGGCTTAGCCGGGCGGGGCGGCAGTAGCTTGCGGCAGGTGGCGGCTACTTTAGTGGGGCGCATTCCTACTCCCAATGAGTGGTAAACAACTTATGCATCTTGTTGGCCTGCTGCCCATCTGGGCGGTAGTAGTGGCGGCCGTGGTAGGGCTTATCCGCTTCCGGCGACTAGCGCAGCCCTTGCGCTACCTGGCGCTGCTCGTGGGCTTCGATGCGCTGGTAGAACTGGCCGTTTTGGCATTGCGGGTGCTATTGCCGACGCTGCCCAACCTGTTTTTGTTTCCGCTCATCGCGCTGGGCGAGGTGGCCCTGTTGGCCCTCGCCTACCGGGCGGCGCTCCAGTCTGCCACATTCAGCCGGCTTATGCCCTGGGTGGTGGGCGCTTTTGGCCTCTATGCCTTGGTCGGGGCCTGGGTCGCGTTTCACCGCGTGCACTACCCGGCGGCCATTCAGATTACGGCCGATTTGCTGCAATTCTGCCTGGCTGCCTTGTATTTTTGGAAGCTGCTGCGCGAGCTGCGCGTCGAGCACCTGCACCAAGACCCATTCTTTTGGGTATCGGTGGGCTTGGTCGCGTTCGTGCTGGGCGACCTGTTCATTATGCTGTTCAGCAATTACTTACTGGCGCACTACTCGGTGGGGCTACAACGGCTCGTGCTGCTAATGGTGCGACCTTGCTTTCTCCTTATTCTTTACTGCTGCTATGGCCTGGCTTTATGGATGCACCCGCCGAAAGCGAATTCTTTAAGCTCCTGATTATCGGCATCGGGCTGCTGCTGCTGGTGGGGGGCGCGCTGGTGCTGTTCGTGGTCACGTACCAAAAGCGCCTGCTACAGCAGCAGCTGCGCCTGCGCGAGGCCGAGGCCGAGTACCAGCAGCAGCTGCTGGCCGCCATTATCGAGGCCCAGGAGCACGAGCGCGAGCGCATCGGCCGCGACCTGCACGACGGCATCGGGGCCACGCTGGCCACCACCCGCCTGCTCATGGGCCGCCTCGAAACCAACAGCCAGGCCACGGCCAATGCCGAGGAAAGCGGCCTTTTTGGCATGGTAAACGAGCTGATGGGCTCGGCCGTGCACGATGTGCGCAGCATCTCGCACAGCCTGTTTCCGGCCGTGCTAGCCCGCTACGGCCTCGCCGAAGCCCTCCAGCACCTCGTAGATGTGAGCAACGAAACCGGTGCCCTCTATGTGGAGCTGGAAGTAGACTACCCGCAGCCGCTGGCCCTGGCCCAGGAGCTGGCCCTCTACCGCATTTGCCAGGAGCTGATACACAATGCCCTGAAACACGCCAAAGGCGCCACCCGCCTCGACGTGCTGCTGCGCCAGCGCGGCCCCGTGCTCACGCTGGTAGTCGAAGACGACGGCTGCGGCCTGCCTCCTGCCCACACCACCGACGGCGCGGCCCTCATAAAGGGCGCGGGCCTGCGCAGCATCGATGTGCGGGTGCAAATGCTGCAAGCCCGCCTGCGCCAGGAGTCTGAACCCGGCCAAGGCTTGCGCACTTTCGTAGAGCTTCAATCGCCCGCCTAGCGCCGCCCCACGCCCGCGCCCCAGCCCGCGCTATCCTGCCCTCAAAATGGCTTTATCCATCGGGTTGCGGCCCGTCTTTCAGTATGTCTTCCGTTGATTTTCCGGTACAAATAGCCCTGCTCGACGACCATCCGTTGTTTCGGCAGGGTATGCGCTACATTTTGCAGTCGCTGCCCTTCGTAGAGTCGGTAGTAGAGGCCGGCACCTACCCCGAGCTGCTGGCCCTGTGCCGCCAGCGCCTGCCCGACGTGTTGCTCCTCGACCTGCAAATGCCCGGCATGGACGGCCCCGAGGTGGCCGAGCGCCTGCTGGCCGAGTTTCCGGGCCTCAAAATCATCGTGCTCTCGATGTTTTCGGCCGACAAGTTCATCACCCAAATGATGAAGCTCGGCGCCCGCGGCTACCTGCCCAAAGACGTAGGCCAGCAGGAGCTAACCCAGGCCCTCGAAGCCGTGCTCACCACGGGCAACTACTTCAGCGAGCGCGTGTCGCGGGCGCTGGTGCGCGGCGTGCAGCAGCCCACCCGCCAGCCCACTACTACCCTACTTACTGATGACGTGCACTTTACCAAGCGCGAGCTCGACGTGCTACGCCTCATTTGCGAGGGCCGCACCACGGCCGAAATCGCCGAAGACCTGTTCCTCAGCAACCGTACCGTGGACGGCCACCGCCAGCGCCTACTCGAAAAAACGGGCTCGCCCAACGTGGCCAGCCTCGGCGTGTACGCCGTGCGCCACGGCCTACTCGATGGGTAAGGGTACCCCCGTAAAAATACGGGGGTCAGAAAAACGGGTATTTCTACGCTAAAACCAGCCGGGGACCGGGGGCCAACTTTGCATTGCAAATGCCTGGTCACGGTAGGTGCGAAGACTTTTCCGCTTTCTGAGCTATCCACTCCCAAACTTAGCCTAGCTGCGCCCACGGCTTGGTCGCAGCCACTCCACTCTCCGGCCCGCCCGGCCACCGAAAACAAACTACCTCACTCTCTCCGGCCTGCCCGGCCACCGAAAACAAGCTTAGCACCAAGTAGCCCCGCGTTGACTTTCGCCCCCACCGGCCCGAAAGTCAACGCGGGGCTAGCTGCTTTCAGGGGCTTTTGCAACTGGCCTGGCCGGCGCTCGTCCTTGGGCCGGTTTTTCACTTTTGCTACTGCCCGTGCCGCCCAAAACCCGCCTGCTTTTGCTGTTCCTGCTGGCTTGTCCGCTGCTAGGTTTAGCCCAGCCCAAAACGCCCGCTGACTTTGGCTACCGCCACCTGCGGATGCGCTACCAGCGCGATACGGTCGATATCCTGGTGCTTTCTAAAAAGGGGGAAGAATTAAAGCGTAAGCCGCTGCTCTTCCTAGCGCAAGGGTCTTTGCCCGTACCCCTACTACTTCTTGGTGAGAAGGGCCCGTACCCGGTGTTCGTATTCGCCCGCCCCAGTAGCCACTACCTTGACAACTACCACCTAGCCATTGCGGGCAAGCCCGGGGTGCCAGTGGTGGCCAACACGAAAGCGCTCCAGCCCGATTTCACCTACAACGACCCGCGTACCGGCCTGCCGCCCGTGGCGTACTGCCAGCGCAACTACCTCGAATACTACGTGGCCCGCAACCAGGCCGTGCTACGCTACCTGGCTCGGCAGCCTTGGGTCGATGCCCGCGACATTTCGGCCGTCGGGCATTCGGAAGGCACCGAAATCGTAGCCCGCATGGCGTGCCACCCCGGCCCGCTCCGCCGCGTTATTTACCTCAACGGCAGCCCGCTAGGGCGCCTCCCCATCATCATGGCCGGCTTGCGCAGGTCAGCCGCCGACTCGGCTATTGCGGAAAACGCGCTGCGCCACTGGCGGCAGGTGGTAGCCAACCCGTGCGCCTGCGACTGCACTATTCCCAACGATTCCAATCTCAACCTCGCCTCTTTTTCGGAAAAGCAGAGCCCGTTGCAAGACCTGCTGCATTCCCGCATCCCGGTGTTCGTTGGATACGGCACCCGCGACGATGCGGTGGGGCAAAACGACTACCTGCGGCTGGAAGCCGTCCGCGCCGGTAAGACTACTCTCACGTTCCAGGCCTACCCTGGCCTGGAGCACAATTTTGCGGGCTTCACCAACGGGCAGGTAGACTACGACAAGTGGCACTGGGACCGCGTGGCTCGCAACTTCTTTGCCTGGATGCGAACGCATTAGCTATTATTTCATCGTCAAAAATTTCTGCTGCATCACGTCCTGCACCGAGCGGCCCGAAATTTTGCTTTCGAGCCACGAAATGATGTCGAAGTAGAGAAACGGCCGCCGCTCAAAAGGCCGGACGGCAATTTCTTCGAGCTTGGTTTTCAGCTTACTAAATTCCTCGCGCAGCTGGCTAGGCGCA
>JAKONR010000397.1 GCA_022701825.1 Hymenobacteraceae bacterium
AAGCGCGACATGCCCATCGGCATTCTGGGCTCGCTGGCCATTTGCACGGTGCTCTACATCCTGTTTGGGCACGTGCTGACGGGCGTGGCCAACTGGCGCGAATTTGCCGACCCCGCGCTGGGCGGCGAGGCGTCGGTGGCCTACGCCATTCGGCAGCACATGCCCGGCTACGGCTGGCTGGCTACGGCCGTCACGGTCGGAATCTTGCTGGGTTTCACCTCGGTTATCCTCGTGATGCTGATGGGCCAGAGCCGCGTGTTCTTCTCGATGGCCAAGGACGGCCTCATGCCCAAAGCCTTCTCCGAGCTGCACCCCAAGTTCAATACGCCCTATAAATCCAACCTCATGCTGATGGTGTTCGTGGGCTTGTTCGCGGCCTTCGTGCCCGGCTCGCTGGCCGGCGACCTCACCTCGTTTGGCACGCTGCTGGCCTTCGTGCTGGTGAGCATCGGCGTGTGGATTATGCGCAAGTCGGACCCCTCACAGCCGCGCCCGTTCCGCGCGCCGCTCTCCACACCCGCCTTCCCGCTGGTGCCCGTGATGGGCGCTATCGTGTGCACGCTGCTCATCGTGGGTCTCGACTCCTTTACGCTGCAAGTGGCCTTTGGCTGGATGCTGCTCGGCTTCATCGTGTACTTCCTCTACGGCAAGCGCAATTCGATGCTCCAAAAAGGCATCGTAGTGGTGCCCACCGAGATGGATGAGGAAGCTTTCATCAAGCCCAACTCGCCCGGTAGCGAATACTAGGCGAAGAATTACCGGAATCAAAAAGCCCCGTCAGCCCCGCGCTGGCGGGGTTTTTTATCTTATAAACTACGGCAGCGGCTGCGCCAGAATGCCTTCGATAAAAGCCGCAAAGCGCTCGTCGCTGGGCCGGATGGCATCGGGCGCGCGCACTGCGCCCGTGCGGTTGAGCACGAGGTAGTGGGGCACGCCGGTTATCTCGAACTCGCGCAGTAAGCGCGACGCGACGGGGTTGGTAAAGCGGAAATGGTTGGCCGGGCCGCCGCGCAGCCGGCCGAGCGCTTTGCGCCAGTCCTTAGCCTCGCTGTCGATGGAGAGGTAGAGCACGCTCAGGCCCTGCGCCTGGTAGCGCTTGGCCACGGCGGCCGAGGCGGGCAGCTCTGCGAGGCACGGCGCGCACCAGCTGGCCCACATATCGAGCAGCACCACGCGGCCCTTGTGCTGGCTCAGCAGCGCCGCCAGCGGCTGCGCCGGGCCGGCCGGGGCGTCGAGCGAGTCGGTGAAAACCTCGCGCTGGTACGAGCGCAGCGGCACGGTAGGGTCGCCTTTGAGGGCGCGCACAAACTCGGTGTAGGGCGCTACCCAGGTTTGGTAGTCGGCCAGGAGCCGCCGAATATCCTTGTGGTGGAATCGGGCAGTTTCCAAAACTTCGTAGCACGCCCAGGCCCGCTGAATGCCTTGGTAAGTTTGCTTAGCCATCGTGTAGCGGGCGCTGGTGATAGGCTGCCGGCCCGCCCGCAGGCAGAGGTAGGCAGCGTAGGCGCTGAGCGTAGTAGGCAAGCCAGCCGGACTGTCTTGGGGTGCCCGCCGCTGGTACACCGTGAGAATGCCGCTACCCGCCGTTACCGAATCGACGTAAGCAGGCGTAAGCACCCGCAGCGGGTCGCGGGGGAGCTGGTATTCAGCGGGTAGTAGGAGGGTATGAAAAATGCGCAGCCGCAGGTTTTGGGTGAGTAGGGACGCTACTTCGGGCCGGATGCCGGGCGTGCGCTGAAGCTCATTAATCAGCGCCTCGCTTGTGCGCTTGAACTGCGACCAGTCGCGCAAAAACTGGTCGAGCGGCACCTTGCTGTGCGGCACGTTCATCTCAAAAAACCAGCCATCCAAGCCCACGGTGCTCTGCCACACCTTGTAGCAAAAATCCAGCTCGGCCTGGTGCCGGCCCCGAAACTCAAACGTGTACAGTAGGGAGTTAAAAGCCACATCCACCGTGTCGCCAGGCATCACAACCAGCGTTGGGGGCTTGAATAGGTCTTGGCCAGGCGGCGGCTGCCGTTGCCCCGGCTTGCGTCCGGGCTTGAAAGCCGGGAAGTAAATCAGCGTTGGTGAGAAGCTATTCTCATTGAAATGAATAGGGAAAAAGCTGCCCGACCGCATGAGGCCGCTTTTGCCCGCAAAGTAGATATTGCTGTAGTCAATGTGGCTGCCATCGGTGCCGGGCAGGCCGCGCACCACGGCATCGGGCGGCGCGGCCAGGCTGGCGCGGCCCCAGCAACCCAGGAGCAGCAGGTAGCTAAAACGTAGCAGGGTAGTCAGGTTGGGTATAGCAAGGTGAGTGAAAAGGCCATCAGGCAAGCGTGTCATTCACAAAGAATTGAACCACTGCTTACCCGATGCCCAAGCAACTCAAATTGCACAAGTGCCCCGCGTTAATTTAAGCAAAGAGGCTCCCCCGCATTATCCTCCGGCCAGGTCCGAAACTGGTGCAGCCAAGCCAGCGCCTCGGCTTCGGTAGTAAACCAGTTTACCCAAAAGGTGGGCGAAAGCTGCATGGGCCGGGGCTGCGCGTAGTGCCGGGCTTGCAGAGCCTGCCAAAAACCGGGCTGCGCGATAAACGCCAAGCACGGCAGGCGGCCCAGCGACTGCCGCACCTGCGGCAAAAACTCGTCCGTCAGCCACGTATATACATCGAGCGGCCGGATTTCGGCGCTGTCGGCGCGCCCGTCGAGCAGCCAGAACGGGCAGCGGTGCTGCTGCGCCGCGTGGTGCAGCATCTCGCAGGCTTCCATAAACTCGGGAATCGACATCGGCCGCTGTACCACGCCGCGCAACAGCGGCGGTTGCGCCTCAAAGCGAACCGAGTAGAACGAAGTGGTAGAAGTAGCCATGTGTGAAAGCCCGGTGGAGGCCGGTAGGGTGGGAAGGGGCAGCATGGCGTAAGATAGTGATGGAGTGGCGGCCGGGCACTGAGAATCTGATTTTCAACAGCAAAGCCCCGGCGCGAACCAACTAGGCATTCGCGCCGGGGCTTTGAAATTAGAAAACGGGCTAGGCTTCCTTGACCTCGCTTTGCAGCTTGAGTACCTTGTCGCCGTTTTCCTGCACTATCACGAGCGCGGGGTCGTCGGCGGTGCCGTTGCGGGTGATTTCGCTGCCTTTGATTTTGCGCGAAATGTGTTCTTTGTGGACGCTTTCGATTTTGCCGGTGGCCGTGCCGGTGCCGTATTTCCAGCTGACAGTGGTGCCTTTACGCATGAGATAGGGGAGGGGAA
>JAKONR010000421.1 GCA_022701825.1 Hymenobacteraceae bacterium
GCTGCTTGGCCCAGCGCCCGTTACCATCCATGATAACGGCGAGGTGGGCGGGAATATTAGAGAGGTCAATTTCGGACCGTTCGGCCATCGTTGCGGTTTGCGTATAAGAGGCCGCAAGTTACGCAAAGGGTTGCAGATGGGCCGGCAAAATCGGGGCCGCCCCGCCCGCCCCGCCCGCTTTCGCTTAGCGCAGCAGGCCCTTATTCCTATTGTAGGGCACCGGGCACACGATTTTGTAGAAGGTGTACGACAGGCTGATACCGTTGTAGTAGTACCAGTCTTTCTCGTGCGGGTTCACGTACAGCGGGTCTTGGTCGCCGAGCTGGTCGAGTTGGTCGGTGAAAGTTTTGCGGGCACCCACTTCCAGGCCCAGGTTCAGGTGCTCGGTCAGGGCGATTTTCAGCCCCGCCCCGGCTGGAATGGCCACGCTCACCCGGCCGCTCTGCCGGTTAAAATCGGCCTGCAAGGTGGTATTTTGGCTTTCGCTGGTAGTATTAGCATAAAACCCCGCCAACCCGGCAAACAGGTAGGGCGACACGTGCACCCGGTGCTGTTCGTTGCGCTGGTGGTAGTCCAGAAAATTATATTCTACTACCCCGGCCAGCTCCAGCACGCTGCCCCGCAGGCTCACCTGCCGGTAGTTTTGGAGCGGCGGCACGCCGCCATTGGCTCCTTCCACGTTCGCATCGTTGGCCCGCAGCCCGCCAAAGGTCAGCCCGCCGCGCAGCGTAACGGGCGCCGAGATGTCGCGGCGGTAAAAAACCGTCACGGCGGGGCGGTTATTCTGCCACTGGTACTGCGGCGATACTTCGCCCTTGTAGTTGGTGCCGCCCACGCCGAGGCCCACTTCGCTGGTGTGCTGGGCCGCCGCCGGGGCCGCGCCCAAAAACGAACTCCCCGCCAGCACCGAGCCAGCGAGGAGTAGGAATGAATGCCAGTTTTTGGTCATTCAGCAAATATAAGCGGTCGCTAGCAAGCTAGCAGTAGTTGCCTAGCGGAACTTGGGGTTCTTGATGCGGGGCGTCAGGATGTAGTTGAGCGAAAAGCCGGTAACGGTGTACCAGTCTTTTTTGCCTTCGCCACGCTTTTCACCGGGCACAAAGCCCCGGCCGAGGCCAGTAGAAGTGTTGGTGATGCCTTGGCCACCCGAGCCGCCAGCATAGCCACCAAAATACTGGGCGTCAGCACTCTTACCCGATAGGTCAGCGTATTTTTCATTCACGTCGTCGATGTAGCCGGTGAAAGTTTTGCGCAGGCCGATTTCAAACGAGGCGTCCAGATTGCGGTTGATGCGGTAGCGTACGCCCGCGCCAAACGGAATGGCAAAGCTGACGTTGCTATAGCTCTTGCCTTCCGTTTGCAGCGGCTGCAAGTCTACGTAGGTACCCGCCTGGTTTTTGCCCTGCGGGTTGTAGTAGAAGCCGGCTACGCCCCCAAATACGTAGGGCACGAAGTCAGGGCGCTTGAGGTAGTTGTTGCGGTTTTCAATGAGGTCAACCACCATCACGGCCGAAGCTTCGGCGATGTTGGTGCGGAAGTTCATGTTGCGCGTGTAGCGGAAGCGGGCGTTCACGTCGTCGCGGTTGGCGTTGTCGCCGTCGTTGGCGGTTACCTGGCCGTAGGCCAGCCCGAAACGGCCCGAAACCCGCGGAAAGAAGCGGTGCGTGACGCTTACGCCCACGTTCCAGCGGGTATCGGCGAACTTAAAAGAAGCGAAATTGGGATTCGGGTTCAAGTCCCCGAAATAGTTCATCGCATTCAGATTTACCCCAATCGAGGTGTACTGCTTACGCTTACTAAACTGCTGGGCATCGGCCTGCTGCGTCGAGCCAAGCAGGGCAAGCCCTGCTAGTAGGGCCGTTGAGTAGGTGGAAAACTTGGTCATAAGGCGTAGATGGAGATAAGCAGTTCTAAAAAGTCTTCTATATAAATTAATCGGACGTAACTGGTAGCGAAGACAAAAGTACGCACCAAAAGGAACTAAAAAAATCCGACGGGTTATTTTGCGGCTTCTTCTTATTTGGTAGTCAGTGCCGAACCAGGGTTGCGGCGGTCAAGCCCCCAGTTGAGCTTATTGCGCAGGGTGCTGAGAAAATTTACGTGGTTAAGTTTTACCAAACGGGCATTAAAATTTTCGCGGCGCACGGCCATTTGCACGGTGGCTTCCACGGGCATCGAGCGCGAGTCGAGAGCCAGTAAGTAGCTGGTTCCCCGGCCTTCTATCTCAAAGGATATCACGCTTTGGTCCGATACGACGAGTGGGCGTACGTTCAAATTGTGGGGGCATACGGGCGCGATGATAAAATTGTTGGTTTGGGGCAGCATTACCGGCCCGCCGCAGCTGAGCGAGTAGCCCGTCGAGCCCGTGGGCGTGGACACGATGAGGCCGTCGGCCCAGTAAGAATTTAGATATTCGCCATCGATATAGGTGTGCACCGCTATCATCGAAGAGGTATCGCGCTTCAGAATGCTAAATTCGTTTAATCCAAAATTTAATTTGCCGAATACATCGGGGTCCGTCTCTACGCGCAGCAGGCTGCGCTCCTCCAGCGTGAAGTGCCCGCGGTAGAGCGCGTCGATGGCCTGTGGGATGTAGCTCGGCGGCGTGGGGGCCAGAAAACCCAGGCGGCCGGTGTTGATGCCCAAAATGGGCAATTGCAGCGCCCCCACGTAGGTTACGGTATCGAGCAGCGTGCCATCGCCCCCGATGCTGAGCACGTACTGCACCCCGCGCAGTGAGTCGCCGCGCCGAAAAGTGGTGCTACCGGGCGGCAGCCGCAGGCCGCGCTGCTCCAGCACCGCCCGAAACGCCTCCACGATGAGCACCTGCGCCTGGCGGGCGGCCAGCTCATCGAGCAGCGTCTGGATAAACGGGGCGGCAATCTCATCGAAGGGCTTGCCCAGAATAGCGAATTTCATAACAATAAGGTAACATACCGCTCGGCGGCTAGATGGGAAACGACGACCGGATGAAAAATCCAGTCTGGTTTTGGGCGGTGCGCGATACCTCGAAGCAAAAAACCCGGTCGTAGTACGTTACGACATGCAGGCCCACGCCGGCCGATGCCAACAGCCGGCCCGGCAATTGGTTGGCGGGCTGCTCGGGCCGGCCCAGGCGCCCACCGGCCAGGCCCGCGTCGGCAAAAAGATTGACGTAGAGCGCCAGCGGCAGGGTGTTGATTTTAGGGTTATCGATGAACGGGATGCGCAGCGGCGGCGGCGCCCAGGCCCGGTAGCTGAGGCCCTGCTGCACCAGGCCGTAGGCGCGGCCCTCGACCACGTAGGCGTCGTAGCCGCGCACCAGGGCCTCGTAGCCCAGGGCCCGCGAGTCGGGGTAGGCGTAGCGATTGGCCAGCAGGCGCGCCTGGCCCCACAGCCCGAGGGCGTAGTAAAACTGGTGGCCCAGGCTGAAATAGTGCGCGTAGCGCAGGCGCACCGTGGCGTAGGCCGGGGCCGCGCTGCTGCCCAAAAACTGCCGAAACGATACGGCCGCCTGCATAAACCGCCCGGTGAGCGGGTAGGCGAAGGTATTGCGCTGGTTGTTGCTAGATACTACGCTAAGCTCTACGTACTTGCGCTGCGTATTACCCAGAAAATAATCGGGGTTGAGCCGGAAGATAGAATCGCTGATAAGCTCGCGGTGAAACGACAAGTCGATGGCCGTGACGAACTGCACCGTGTGCCGCAGCCGCAGCCCGCCCGACACGTAGAAGCGCTGAATAGGAAAGGCGTCCTCCTCAGGCGCGGGCAAAGATTTTAGGCGGTCATTATCAGTAGTATAGTCGAGGTTGCGGCTTTGGTAGTAGGAGATGCCGAAACCCACGCCCACCCGGCGGCGGCGCCCGAAGCCCGGCGCTTCGTAAAACAGCTCGTACTTGCGGTTGAAGCCCAGCTGAAGGTTGGCCGTAAGCTGCTCGGCGCGGCCCCGAAAGTTGGTGTGCACCACGTGCAGGCCGTAGTCGAGGCGCTGCCAGCGGTCGGGACGCTGCCACCAGCGCTGAAAGTTGGTTTCAGCAATCGAAAAAATGGGCGTGGGCAGCACGTACCAGCGCTCCTGCACATTAAATAATATAATAACCTGGCCCGCGCCCGTGCAGCTGGCTTGCACCAGTACGGTGTGGAAAAGCTGGAGATTGTAGAGCCGGCGGCGGTTGGCTTCGAGGCGCTCGCGCAGGTCGGCCACGTCGAGCGAGTCGCCCTCGCGGATATTCAGCTCGGCGCGCAGCGTGCGCTCGCGGGTGATATCGTTACCGACAAAAAGCAGGCCCATGACCCGCACGCGCGGCCCACGGCCGGGGCAGGCGCTGATGCGCACCAGCGTATCGGTGGGCACCACCACGGGCGGCAGGGCCGCCGGCCGGCCTTCCTCGCTGAGGCGCAGCAGGCTGTCGGGCGGGGCGGCGGGCAGCGGGGTTTGGGCCAGCGCGGGCGCGCGGGCCAGCACCAGCCAGCCCAGCAGCGCTCCTACAAGACGAATAAAAAGCGGCCGGGCCAGGGAATTCACCCCGTAAAGTTAGACGCTGAGGTAGCGCAGCAGCGCGTCGAAGCGGTCGTGCTCGTCTTCGCTCACGGCGGCGGTACCGCTAAACTGCGCCGACACCATGTAGCCAAACCGCTCCAGCGTGGCCGTGATGCGGGCCAGGTTGTCGGTATTCAGGCGCAGCGTGAGGCGAATGCGGAATGGGTCGTGCTCGTCGTTGACGACGTGGGCCGAGAGGATTTTGGCGTTGTTTTCTTCTACGTAACGGCTTATCTGCGAGAGCGAATAGTCGCGCTCCTCCATCGTGAGCACCAAAATACTGCCCTGGCCAGCTGGGCCGGGCACGGGGCCGAAGGCAGCGAGCG
>JAKONR010000428.1 GCA_022701825.1 Hymenobacteraceae bacterium
TCCTGCTACCGGTCATTTCCGTGGTCATTATTCCTACCCTCGCGGGCTAGCAGGTACTTCTTACTCCAAAGAAAACCTTCCTAAGCCCGCTGCTCAGGAAGGTTTTTTTAGAGCCAAATCGAATTTCTTCCCCGAATTAACCCCATGATTCTCAACAAATTCAGCCGCATCTACACTCAAGACGACAGCCTGCCCGCCTCGCAGGCCATGCTCATCGGCGCGGGTTTGTCGGATGCGGATTTGCGCAAGCCATTCGTGGGCATCTGCTCCACGGGCTTCGAGGGCAACACCTGCAACATGCACCTCGACGGCCTGGCCGACGAGGTGAAGCGCGGCGTAGCCGCCCAGGGGCTGGTGGGGCTGCGCTTCAATACCATCGGCGTGAGCGACGGCATCACGAACGGCAACGCGGGCATGCGCTTTTCGCTGGTGTCGCGGGAGATAATCGCCGATTCGATAGAGGCCATGGCGGGCGCGCACTATTACGACGCCATTGCCACGGTGGTGGGCTGCGACAAGAATATGCCCGGCGCGCTCATCGCCATGGCGCGCCTGAACCGGCCTTCGCTGATGGTGTATGGCGGCACCATCCGGGGCGGCGAGTTTAAGGGCCAGCAGCTCAACATTGTATCGTGCTTTGAGGCCTACGGCAAGAAGGTAAACGGGCAGATTTCGGACGAGGATTACCAAGGCATTATTCACAATGCGTGCCCAGGGCCGGGCGCCTGCGGCGGCATGTACACCGCTAACACGATGGCCGCTGCCATCGAGACCCTAGGCATGACGGTGCCGGCCTCGTCGTCATTGCCCGCCGAGAGCAGCGCCAAGGTGCAGGAGTGCCTCGATACCGGCGCGTACCTGCGCCGCCTGCTGGAGCTGGACTTGAAGCCCCGCGACATTCTAACCCGCGCAGCGTTTGAGAACGCGCTGGTTATCATTACTGTCCTAGGTGGCTCGACCAATGCCGTGCTGCACCTCATCGCCATTGCCCATGCGGCCGGTGTGCAGCTGACGATGGAAGACTTCCAGGCCGTGAGCAACCGCGTGCCGGTGCTGGCCGACCTTAAGCCCAGCGGCAAGTACCTCATGGAGGATTTGTCGAAAATCGGCGGCGTGCCCGCCGTGCAGCGCACCCTGCTCGACTACGGCCTGCTGAATGGTGACCTGATGACCGTAACCGGCCGCACGCTGGCCGAGAACCTGGCCGACGTGAAGCCCCTAGGTGCCGACCAAGACCTGCTACGCCCTTTGAGCAACCCCATCAAGGCCGACGGGCACATCCAGATGCTGTATGGCAACCTCGCTATCAAAGGCAGCGTGGCCAAAATCAGCGGTAAGGAAGGCTTGCGGTTTGAAGGCCCGGCGATAGTATTCAACTCGGAAGAAGAACTAAATCAAGGTATTATCGACCATAAAATCAAGGCCGGGCAGGTGGTCGTGATTCGCTACGTGGGTCCGAAGGGCGGACCGGGCATGCCCGAAATGCTCAAGCCAACCTCGGCCATTATGGGCGCAGGCCTAGGCGACAAAGTGGCCCTGATAACCGATGGGCGCTTTTCGGGCGGCACCCACGGCTTCGTGATTGGGCACGTGTGCCCCGAAGCCTTCGACGGTGGCGGTATCGCGCTGGTGCAGGATGGCGATTGGATAGTGCTCGACGCCAGCGCCAACACCATCGACGTGCAGCTTTCGGAGGAAGAATTGGAAGCCCGCCGCGCCGCCTGGCAGCGCCCGCCGCTGCCCGCCAAGAAGGGCGTGCTGCTCAAGTATATCCGCACCGTGAGCGATGCCAGCCACGGCTGTATAACTGATTTACTAGAAGAAGATTATGTCACCGCAGACCTTAGCCCAGCCCGCCGCTAGCCCGGCCGCCGCCCCCACCACCACGCCCCTGACGGGCGCGGTAGCCACGCTGCAAGCGCTGGTGGCCGAGGGCGTAGACACGATTTTTGGTTACCCTGGCGGGGCCATTATTCCGATTTACGACGCGCTTTACGACTTTCAGCCGGAGCTGAACCACGTGCTGGTGCGCCACGAACAGGGCGGCATCCACGCGGCGCAAGGCTATGCGCGCAGCTCGGGCCGGGTGGGCGTGGCACTGGCCACGAGCGGGCCCGGCGCGACTAACCTCGTGACGGGCCTAGCCGACGCCATGATTGACAGCACGCCGCTGGTGTGCATCACGGGGCAGGTATTTGCGCATTTGCTGGGCACCGACGCATTTCAGGAAACGGACATCATCAACATCACGACGCCCGTCACGAAGTGGAACTACCAGGTAACTAGAGCCGAAGAGATACCTGAAGCGCTGGCCAAAGCCTTCTACATTGCGCGCAGCGGTCGGCCGGGACCGGTGCTGGTCGATATCACCAAAAACGCGCAGATGCAGACCTTCGACGCGCCGGCCTACGAGCGCTGCACGCACATCCGCAGCTACCGGCCCGCGCCGGTGGTGCGCAAGGAGTACATCGAACAGGCGGCGGCGCTCATTAACAGCGCCAAGCGGCCGTTCATCCTCTGGGGGCAGGGCGTGGTGCTGGGCAAGGCCGAGCAGGAGTTCAAGGAATTTGTGGAGAAAAGTGGCATTCCGGCCGCCTGGACCATCCTGGGGGTGGGCGCGCTGGCCACCGGCCACCCGCTGAATGTGGGCATGCTGGGCATGCACGGCAACTACGGTCCCAACGTGCTCACCAACGAGTGCGACGTGCTGATTGCCATTGGGATGCGCTTCGACGACCGCGTGACGGGCCGCCTCGACAAGTACGCCAAGCAGGCGCAGGTAGTGCACCTCGACATCGACCCCACCGAGATTGACAAGAACGTGAAAACCACCGTGCCTGTCTGGGGCGACTGCAAGGAAACCCTACCCCTGCTCACGGCCTTGGTCGAGCGCAAAGCGCACCCCGAGTGGCTGGCCCGCTTCAACGACTACACCGCGCAGGAAGTAGACGCCGTGATTCGAGAAGAGCTATTCCCGACCTCGGAGGAGCTGACGATGGGCGAGGTGATGCAGCAGCTTAACGAAATCACGGGTGGTGAGGCCGTTATTGTGTCCGACGTGGGCCAGCACCAGATGGTGGCCTGCCGCTACGCGCTGCAAAACCAGTCGCGCAGCCACGTCACGAGCGGCGGCCTAGGTACCATGGGCTTTGCGCTACCGGCCGCCATTGGGGCCAAATTTGGCGCGCCGCACCGGCCGGTGGTGGCCATCATTGGCGACGGCGGCGTGCAGATGACGATTCAGGAGCTCGGCACCATCATGCAAACGGGCGTGGATGTGAAAATCATCATCCTCAACAACCAGTTCCTAGGGATGGTGCGGCAGTGGCAGGAGCTGTTTCACCAGCGGCGCTACTCGTTTGTGGATATCCAAAGCCCTGATTTTGTGACCGTAGCCGCAGGCTACCGCATCGCCGGCCAGCGCGTAGACGACCGCGCCGAGCTGCGCCCGGCGCTGGAAAAGATGCTGGCGCACCCGGGGTCATTTTTGCTCGAAGTGATGGTGACGAAGGAGAATAACATCTTCCCGATGGTGCCGCAGGGGTGCAGCGTGGCGGAAATCCGGCTGCGCTAGTAGTTCGCTACTAACTAAATACGTTCGTCATGCTGAGCGCAGCGTAGCGGAGTCGAAGCATCTCTACCGGTGGACTAACTCCCAACGTCAGCAACGAAGCGGCAGAGATGCTTCGACTTCGCTCCGCTCAGCATGACACACGCTTAAAACTTACTGATTATGAGCCAGGACCAAGCCGCTCGCCAGGAATATAACATCACCGCGTACACCGAAAACCAGGTGGGCTTGCTCAATCGCATTGCCATCATCTTTTCGCGCCGCAAAATCAATATCGAGAGCCTCAACGTGTCGCCTTCGGAGATTGAGGGCATTCACCGCTTCAACATCGTGATTGTGGAAACGGAGGAGGTGGTGGAGAAGCTGGCCAAGCAAATCGAGAAGCAGGTGGAGGTACTAAAAGTGTACTACAACACCAACGCCGACGTGATTTGGCAGGAAATGGCGCTCTACAAAGTGCCGACCGATGTAATTGCCGAAAAAGTACTCGTGGAGCGCCTGCTACGCGAAAACGGGGCACGGGCCGTGGTGATTCGCAAGGGCTATACGGTGTTTGAAACCACCGGCCACCGCGAGGAAACCGACAACCTCATCAAGGCTTTGCAGCCTTATGGGCTCATCGAGTTTGTGCGCTCGGCCCGCATTGCGATTATCAAGGCTAGCGATGGTTTTCACCGCAAGCTGCAGGAGTTTGAGCGCCGCGAACCCAGCGAAGAAGTGGCCGAAAACGAGTTTTTGAACGACCGCGAACAGGTTTTTACGATGTAAGAAGTTGCGCGGACTTTGTAGTCCGCGTTTTAAAACAACACCTTTTTTCCAACCATTCGCGGACTACAAAGTCCGCGCAACATTCACCCAAACATGGCAACCATCAACTTTGGCGGCGTACCCGAAACCGTAATCACCCGCGACGAATTTCCGCTGCAAAAGGCGCTTGAATTTCTGAAAGAGGAGACTATTGCCGTCATCGGCTACGGCGTGCAGGGTCCCGGCCAGGCGCTGAACATGCGCGACAACGGCTTCCACGTAATCGTGGGGCAGCGCGAGGGCACACCCTCGTGGGAGCGCGCCATCAAGGATGGCTGGGTGCCCGGCGAGTCGCTGTTCAGCATCGAAGAAGCGGCCGACAAAGGCACCATCATCTGCAACCTGCTGAGCGACGCTGGGCAAATTGCGCTGTGGCCCACGCTCCAGAAATACCTCACGCCGGGTAAGACACTGTACTTCTCGCACGGCTTCGGCATCACGTTTAACGACCAGACGGGCATCGTGCCCTCGAAAGATATCGACGTGATTTTGGTGGCGCCCAAGGGCAGCGGCACCAGCCTGCGCCGCTTATTCGTGGCCGGCGGCGGCTTGAACTCGTCGTTCGCGGTGTACCAGGATGCCAGCGGCAAGGCCTGGGAAAAGGCCATCGCCATGGGCATCGGCGTGGGTTCGGGCTACCTATTCGAGACTGATTTTAAAAAGGAAGTTTACTCGGACCTCACTGGCGAGCGCGGCGTGCTGATGGGTGCCCTGGCCGGCATCATCGAGGCCCAGTACCAGGTACTGCGCCAGCGCGGCCACTCGCCTTCGGAGGCGTTCAACGAAACCGTGGAAGAGCTGACCCAGAGCCTCGTGCCGCTGGTAGGCGAAAACGGCATGGACTGGATGTTTGCCAACTGCTCGGTAACGGCCCAGCGCGGCGCGCTCGACTGGAAAGGCAAATTCCGGGAGGCTACCCTACCCGTGCTCAATGACCTCTACGACAGCGTAGCCAGCGGCGAGGAAGCCCGCCGCACCATCGAGCGCGGCACCACGCCCAACTACCGCCAAGAGCTGGAAGCGGAACTGAAAGAAGTGCGCGAGTCGGAGCTATGGGCCACCGGCGCCACCGTGCGCGAGCTACGCTCGCGCAGCAGCGAGAATGTAGAAGCCTAATTTTTCATTGGTGCCTAGTGCTTGGTGCCTGGTGCTTAGGAACTGTCCTTGTGGCTGTCGTTCCTAGGTATCAGGCACCAACTTCTAAGCACCCATTTCGAAGCACCATGCACGAGGCACTAAGCACCGAATTTGCCGTTACCCTAGAAAACGTCGAGCAGGCGGCGCGCCGCCTCAAGGGCGTCATTACCAAAACGCCCCTGATACACAACTTAGGGCTGTCGCGCAGCTACGATGCCACCGTGCTGCTCAAGCGCGAGGACTTGCAGGTGGTGCGCTCGTACAAGATTCGGGGGGCTTATAATAAGATTGCTACGTTGCCCACCACCGTACCGGCCCGCCAGATAGTATGCGCCAGCGCCGGCAACCATGCCCAGGGCGTGGCCTACGCCTGCCAACTCCTAGGGCTGCCTTGCGACATCTTTATGCCCGCCCAAACGCCCGCGCAGAAGGTGGACAAGGTGCGCCTTTTTGGCAAGGATATGGTGACGGTACATCTCACGGGCCGCACGTTTGACGATTGCTACCACGCGGCGCAGGCCTTCTGCGACGAGCGCGGCAGCACGTTTGTGCATCCGTTTGATGACCTCGCTATTGTGGAAGGGCAGGCCACGGTGGGGCTGGAAATTCTGAAATCCGCCAAGGAGCCGATTGACTTTTGCTTTATGCCCATCGGCGGCGGCGGGCTAGCCTCGGGGCTGTCGAGCGTATTTCGGCAGCTGAGCCCACAGACCAAGCTTATTGGGGTGCAGCCCCTAGGTGCGCCCAGCATGCACGACGCCCTGCGCGCTGGGCAGCGGCAGGCCCTGCCCAACCTCGACACCTTCGTGGATGGCGCGGCCGTGAAGTGCCCCGGCGAGCTCACGTTTGAGCTTTGCCAGGCGCTGCTCGACGAGGTGCACCTCGTGCCCGAAGGCCAGGTGTGCGAGGATTTGCTAAAAATGTACAACGAGGAAGGCATGGTGCTGGAGCCCGCGGGTACGCTCGCCATCTCGGCCCTGCACGCCTACGCCGACCAGATAAAGGGCAAAACGGTGGTGTGCATCGTGAGCGGCTCCAACAACGATATCACCCGCATGGAGGACATCAAGGAGCGCGCCCAGCGCCACCAAGGCCTCAAGCACTACTTTATGGTGCGCTTCAACCAGGCGCCGGGGGCGCTGCGCCGCTTCGTGAATAACGTGCTGGCCGAGGGCGAGGACATCATTCAGTTTCAGTACATCAAGAAGAACAACAAGGAGAAAGGCCCCGTTTTTATCGGCGTGGAGGTGCGGCAGCGCGGCGACGAGGCCGGCATCATGGCACGCATGGCGGCTGAGGGCTTTGGCTTTGAGTATTTAAATAACGAGCAGGATTTTCTGAGCTTGCTGGTGTAGGCAGTTGCGCGGACTCTGTAGTCCGCGTGCGTTGCCGAGCAACTGAAAAAGCGCGGACTACAAAGTCCGCGCAACTGCCTACGTCACAATTTCGAAACCCGCCCATCCCAGGCGGGTTTCGTACCTTTGGGGACCGGTAGCAACCTGTTTTCGGTGAATGCGTTACCAGCACTGAACGGTCTGCCTTACCGGGTGGCCGCACTTTTGCCCCGCCGCAATTTATGGCCGTCCTTGATTCCGAAGCCGCGCAGCTAGCCGCCCTCAGCCAGGGGGCGCGCGCGGCCTTCGAGGCGCTGTACCACCGCTACAAGCAGCCGGTGTACGCCAACATCCGCAAGATGGTGCCCGACCCCGACGCGGCCGAAGACCTGCTGCAAGAAACCTTTATTGCGCTCTGGGAAAACCGCACGGCCATCGACCCCATTAAGGGCGCGGGCGGCTGGCTCTTCGTGGTGAGCTACAACAAGGCCGCCTCCTTCCTCAAAAGGAAGCTGCGCGAAGCCGCTATCCTGGAGCCCGAAACCGACCTTGCCGAGCTGGCCGTGGCCGACGAGCTGGGCGACGAGGAGCTGTATACCACCCAGCTAGCCCTGGTCGAAGAAGCCGTGGCCCACCTGCCGGCTCGCAAGCAGGCCGTGTTTCGGCTGTGCCGCTTCGAGGGAAAATCGGCGGAGGAAGTAGCGGCGGCTACCGGCATTTCGGCGGCCTCGGTGCGCGATTATCTCAAGCAATCGACGCGCTTTATCCGGGAGTACATTCAACTGGGCGGCGCGCCTACGCAGGCGCTGGCCGTGGCCGGGCTGCTGGCGCTACTGGAACTAGGGTAGCGGGCCAGTATGCCGCGATTCCGAAATCATTATGCCAGCTGCTGCATGATGATGGAAAGAAACGCTACCTAAAAAAGGTGCCGCCATCCTTATGTATTGACGCAGACCCGCTTCTTACCTTTCAGTAGCAATTCTCGCCGGGCAAGCTCACAGGTTACGTAACAATGCCGTAGCTTTGCACCGTGCTTCAGCTGAAAACCCTGTTGATGGAGCGCGGCACCCTGCTGGGCAAGGAGCCGCGAGTAGACCAAAAGGTCTTCGCTGCTGTTGGTTTTGCTGATTTTGCCTTTGGCATTTCCGTTGTTTTTTGAGTATTGCCCCGCTACCGTTTCGGAATCCGAAACGGTTTTTTTATGCCCGCTGCGTTCGCTACCGGTTGCGTTCACTAGTCAACCCCACTTAATTATTCCTATTTGGTATGGCACGTAAAGACCTGCTCGACATTGCCTCCCTGCACCGGGAAGAAATCGAGTTTTTGCTCGACCAATCCACGTCGTTCAAAAAGCTTTTCACCCACTCGGTGAAGAAAATTCCGGCCCTGGAGGGCAAGTCCGTGCTTATGCTGTTCTACGAGGCCAGCACCCGCACGCACTCCTCGTTTGAGGTGGCGGCCAAGCGCCTCTCGGCCGAGGTCACGAACTTCGACGTGGCCCATTCCTCCATCACCAAGGGCGAATCGGTGCGCGAAACCATCGAGACGCTCCAGGCCATGCGCACCGACTACATCGTGGTGCGCCACAGCCACCCCGGCCTGCCCGGCATGATAGCCCGCCAAACCACGGCCTCAGTCATCAACGCCGGCGACGGGGCGCACGAGCACCCCACCCAGGCGCTGCTCGACG
>JAKONR010000432.1 GCA_022701825.1 Hymenobacteraceae bacterium
CCTGCTTCTGGTCGTCGAGCGTCACCTTGATGTTGTAGTCGGCACGCTGCTGCCAGTACTGCGGGCCGGGCGCGCCGCTGGCCGTGCGGTACGAGTTGGGCGTGGGCAGCATCGTTTCGAGCTGCGCAAATTTGTCGGTGCCTGAGTTGGTAGTCTGGGCCCGCAACGCGGTGGGCACCAGCCCCAACGCCAGGCCACCGGCCAGGAGTAGAGAACGCATGTAAAAGTGGGGATTATTAAAAAGGAGGTAGCTAAGGTCGGCGAATTTACGACGCAGGTTGCGCGCCATTGTTTTTGCGAGCGCGGCGAAGCAATCGCACCCCAACGGTAGCTGAATAGCGCGACTGAGCAGGCGCGGTTACTTCGCGGCGCTCGCACGGACAATTCCAAACCCGCCGCTGGTTTATTTTCCATTCGCCATCTGCACCAGCAGCAGCGTAGCCACGCCTATCGCCGCGCTGCTCGTGGTCAGCACCCAGTCGCGCCGGGCGGCCCGGAAGCCGCGCAGCACCACGAAGCCCAGCAGCAGGATAATGCTCACGGCCAGCAGTTGCCCCAATTCCACGCCCAGGTTAAAGGCGAGCAGCGTCAGGGGTAGTTCGCGGCTCGAAGTCAGCAGCGAGCTCAGCATATTGGCAAACCCCAGCCCGTGAATCAGCCCAAATGCCAGCGCCAGGGCATTGGGCGCGGCCCACACCACGGGCGCGGGCCGGCGCGAGGGCCGGGCCTCGGCGCGGCCGGCCTGCATCATATTGACCAGGGCCGTGAGAATAATCGTGACCGGAATCAGATACTCGATAACTTGCTTATTTACAGCTACTACTCCCAGCGTGGCCAGCGCCAGCGTGAGCGAATGCCCGATAGTGAAGCTCGTGACGAGCGCCACCACGCGCCGCCAGTCGGCCAGCACGAAGGGCGCGCACAGCGCCAGCAAAAACGTGAGGTGGTCGGTGGCCTGCGCACTCCAGATGTGCCGGAAGCCAGTCTCCAGGAAAGCAGTGAAAGCGGACATCGGGCGCAAAGAAACAGCGGGCCGCTTATACCTACCCCGCCCCCAACGGCGGCCACGCACAAAAAAGCGCCTGCCACTAGGGGCAGGCGCTTTTGCTAATCCTTTAAATGTCAATGCTATTAGTGGCGGCCACGGTCGTGGCGATGCTGGGCTTCCCAGCGGGCGCGCTCGCGGGCCAGTTGCATCTCGCGCTCGCGCTGGGCGCGCTCGTAGCGCATTTGCTGCTCGTAGCGGGCGCGTTCGCGGGGCGACAGCCGGCGCAGGTCGCGGTCGTGGTCGTGGCCAGAGGGAGCGGCGGCCGAGGCGGCGGTAGTAACAAACAGGGCAGCGGCGGCGACGAATGAACAGAGGGAGGCTTTCATGGGAAACGGTAGTTGAGAAAGGGTTGAAAGAAGAAGGAAGAGCGACGCGTCTGACCCAGTTAAGACAAGCGCTGTGCCAGGCCAATATCCGCTTCTACCACCCGTTTTTCATAAAATTATACTAGTCAATAACTTGCTATTTTAACAACCCTATTTACCTCGACCAACGCGAACAGGACGCCGCCTAACCTGGTGTGCGCCTTCGCTTGGCGCTGGCAAGAAATGCTTCTTTTAAGCTCCGATGCACCTTGTTGATAGGCAAGTGCGGCAACCAGCGATTTAGTAAGTACCGGCTACCCGTTACGCCGCCCGGAGTTCGAGCTAGATAAGGGATAAGAGCAGGCTAATCAGCCGGTTGAAAGAGCCGCTTTTGGAAGCTATGTTTGCTGGGCAAAAGCTGCTTTTTGTACGCTTTACCAAATTTTCGCAAACGCATACACCGTTTCTGCAAAGCGCCTAACTAGCTCACATTAAGTATTCTGCATGAGAATTTTTTACCTTATAGTAGTAGCCCGGCTTTTTCTGTTGACTACCAACGGGTGGGCGCAGACCCTGCCCGCGACCAGCACGCCCGCACCCGTTGCCAGCGTAGCGAAACCGGCCTCGCCTTACGATTTCACCCGCGCCGACACTGCCCGCGCCATTCGCAAGCTGTTCAAGAGCCGGCGCGGCGGCGGCGCGGGCTGGCTGGGTTTTGGCACCGCGGGTATCCTGGCCTCTACCCTACCGGCCCTGCAAACCACCAGCGCCGGCGTGTGGACGCCCGGCGTGCTGGCCGGCTCCGCATTCATGCTCATCGGGCTGAATAAGCGCATTCAGTTTCGCCCCGGCCGCGAGCGGCAGGTACTGCGCGAATTGGCGGCCACCGGGCACCTGCCCGTCAGCGTGTCCCGCCGCCTGCGCGGCAAGTTTGTGCCCGTGCGGGGGGCGGCATCCGATTACGACCCGCTGTCGGCCCCCGGTATCCGCCCGGCGGCGGTGGCGCTGGCTCTCACGCCGGCTCAGGTAGCCGAAACCGCGCACGCCGATACGCTGCGCGCTATCAATCGGATGTTTGCGCGCCGCCGCAAGGGCGGCCATATCTGGAACTACCTTGCCCTCAGCGGTGCCCTGGGCCTGACCCGCGCCT
>JAKONR010000464.1 GCA_022701825.1 Hymenobacteraceae bacterium
AAGCTGAGGTGGCGCAAAGCCCACTTCTCGGCGTTTTTGTACTTGAAGCCCACGTCCTCAAACGTGAAGCCCTGCCGGATGGGGCGCGGAAACGGCCGCACCGCCTGCCCTATGGCCGGCCGCACGATGCGCGGCGTAATCTGGAAAAACTCGAAGAAATCCTGCAAGTACAGCGCCCCGTCGGCCACTTGGCTAAAGCGGCTCAAAATGCCCTCTAGCAGCCCGCGCAGCCGCGCAAATGAGCCCGCCAAAAACGTGAGCTGCCCGATGCTGATGCTACCCTGCACCGCTCGCCCGATGATGTAGAGATACGCCCCGTAGTAGCCCGCCGCGCCCACGGCCGCGAATACCGTGCCCCAGCCGGCGCGGCGCAGGGCGAGGGCTTTATTCTGGCGGTAAAACTGGTCGGAGAGCGTCTCGAAGCGGTTTATCAGAAATTCGGATAGACCAAAAATCTTCACTTCCTTGGCCGTTTCGTCGCTCGCGCCGGTCTGGCGCAGATAGTCGAGCTCGCGGCGCTCGGGCGTCCAGGAGTGCGAGAGCGAGTAGCTGCGCTCGTTAAAGTGGCTTTCACCCAAAAAGGCAGGCACCACGGCCAGCAGTAGCAGCCCCAGCAGCCACGGCTGAAACGCCACCAGCCCGGCCGCCAGCAGCACCAGTGTCACGGCATCCTGGCCCTGGGCCAGCACCTGGCTCATCAGCACCGAGCGCGAGAGGGTTTGGCGGCGGGCGCGCTCCAGCTTGTCGTAAAACGTGCTGTCCTCAAACTGGTCCAAATCCAGCTCGGCGGCGTGGCGCATGAGGCGCACCGAGCTTACGTTGGCAAACAGGTCGCCGAGCAGCGAGTCGAGTAGCGCCACGCCGCGGCCCAGCGCATCGGTGAGCAGCACGAGGCCAAACTCCAGCGCCACCAGCCCAAATACCGGGCTGAGCGAGCGGTTGGCGGCTGGCAGCTCGGTGAGGGCCACCACATCATCGAGAATCAGGCGGCCCACGTAGAGCATGGCCAGTGGCACGGCCGCCCGCACCAGCCGCAGCGCGATGTTGCCCAGCGTGAGGGTGGGCGAGGTTTGCCAAATTAGCCGGAGGAAGGCCGGCAGGTGGCGCAGGGCGGCGGCCCGCTCGCGCACGCTCACGGCGGGCTGGGCGGGGCCGTGCTTGTGCTTGGGGTTTTTGGCGGAGATACTGCTTAGTAAATCAGATAGAAAAGGCATAGACTACTGGTACGGCAGATTTGGGGCCGGGGTGGGGGAGTGGCCGTTTTGGCAGAACACAGTTGCGCGGACTTTGTAGTCCGCGACTACCGCTGGCAAAACGCGGACTACAAAGTCCGCGCAACTGTGCCCGACCTTTGCGGTACTTATGCTGGGTTCCTATTCGCGCGGCTTTTGGCTGATGTGCCTCTCGTCGTTTCTGTTTTTCCTGTCCTTTAATCTGCTGCTGCCCGAGTTGCCCGACCACCTCACCCGGCTGGGCGGCGGCGAGTACAAGGGCTTCATTATTGCCTTATTTACGCTCACGGCGGCCGTGTCGCGGCCGTTTTCGGGCAAGCTTACCGACACGGTGGGCCGCATTCCGGTCATGGTGTTTGGCTCGCTGGTCTGCTTCGTATGCGGCTTCGCCTACCCGTGGGCGCTCACGGTAGGCAGCTTTTTGCTGCTGCGGCTGCTGCATGGCTTCAGTACGGGTTTCAAGCCCACGGCCACCGCTGCCTTCGTGGCCGACATCGTGCCCGCCGCAAAGCGCGGCGAGGCGATGGGTTTGCTCGGCGTGACGGGCAGCCTGGGCATGGCGGCCGGGCCGGCCTTCGGCTCGTGGCTGGCCGAGCATTTCTCGCTGAATGTCATGTTTTACTGCTCCAGCGCGGCGGCCCTGCTGTCGGTACTGGTGCAGGGCACCCTCACCGAAACGCTGCCTAAAACCCAGCGCCGACGCTTCAGCCCGGCCTTGCTCAAGCTGAACTGGCGCAACGATATTTTCGAGCCGCGCGTGCTGGCACCGGCCCTTACCACGCTGCTGTGCCTGTTCCCGTACGGCGCGGTACTCACCGTGATACCCGACCAAAGCCGCCTTTTGGGCCTGGTGGGGCCGACCAAAGGGCTGTTTTACATCTGCTACACCGCCGCCTCGCTGGTAGTGCGGCTGGTGGCGGGCAAGGCCAGCGACACCCACGGCCGGGTGCCGGTGCTGCGCTGGTCGGTGGGCCTGCTGGCGCTGGGGCTGGCGGTGCTGGTGTGGTCGCCGTCGGTGCCGGTGTTTTTGCTGGGCGCAATTATCTTCGGCGTGGGCACGGGTTTGAATTCGCCCACGCTTTACGCCTGGACCATCGACCTGAGCCACCCCGAGCGCCGGGGTCGCGGCGTGGCTACCATGTACATTGCCCTGGAGGTGGGCATCGGGCTGGGCGCGTTGCTGGCGGGCTGGCTGTTCAGCAACCAAGCCGCGCACCTGCCCTGGGTGCACGCCGCCAGCCTCACCAGCGTACTAGTAGCCCTGGCCTACCTGCTGCTGGGCGTGCGCGCCACGCCGCCCGGCCCCCAATACGCGGCCCAGGTGGCCGAAGCCCTGGCCGTGGCCGCGCCCGAAGAAATAGTGTAGTTCTGGTGAGTGGGGGTTGGTAATCGGTTAGTCGCCATTTACTTTTACCCCCACTTGGCCAGCCGCTTTAATTAGCGCCAGCTGCTTAAAGCTTCTATACTAATTCTATGAACAAACATCTACGAATAGTGATACTCGGGGCGGCTTTTGGGTTGCCCGCCGCTGCCATGGCCCAGGCTCCGTCGGCCCCGGTAAAATCGGTAACTATCAAATTTGGGCAGCCCGCGCCGGCCGATTTTGAGGCCAAAAACTTTGTGGGCGACAGCGCGGCCAGCGCCGTGGTGCTCTACGACTTTGGCAGCACCCGCTTTCGGCTCAACGGCCTGCGGTTTCAGCTCGAGTCGGACCGCGTGACGCGGATTAAGGTGCTCAAAAAATCGGGCTACGACGTAGCCACCGTCGAGGTGCCGCTCTACCACCAGGGCCAGGCCGAGGAAAAGCTGACCAGCCTGCGCGGCTTTACTTATAACGAAGCGGGCGGCAAAATCGAGAAAGTGAAGCTCGACGCCGGCACCACCTTTGCCGAGGAGCGCACCAAAAACGTGCGCATCCGCAAGTTTACGCTGCCCAACGTGCGCGAGGGCGCCGTGATTGAGTACGCCTACACCGTGTCGTCGGACTTTTTGTTCAACTTCCAGGACTGGTCGTTTCAGCGCGAAATACCCACCCGCTGGAGCGAGTTTCAGGCCACCATTCCCGAGTATTTCGACTACAAGATGGTGATGCAGGGCTACGAGCCGCTGGCCCTGCAAACCCAGGAGCAAGTATCAGCCCAGTACACGGCGCACGAGTCGGGGGGCATCGCCATGAGCGGCGAGCGGACCTCCGCATCGAGCGAAACCATCATGGCGCGGGCCACCAGCTACCACTGGGCCATGCAAAACGTGCCCGCCCTGCGCGACGAGCCTTACATGACCACCATGCGCGACTACGTGGCGCGCCTCAACTTTGAGCTGGCCGGCCAGCGCATGCCCGGCCAAACCTACCAGAACGTAACGGGCAGCTGGCCCAAAATCAACGCCGACCTGCGGGCCAGCGACATGTTTGGCGGCCAGCTCGGGCGGGTCGGCTTTTTGGCCGAGGCCCTCAAGCCGCTCATCGCCCAGTACCCCGACCCGGCCACCCGCGCCGCCGCCGTGCGCCAGCTCATCATGCAGGCCGTGAAGTACGACGGCACCAACGGCTACTCGGCCAGCGGCCCGCTCCGGCGCAGCTACGAGCTGCACCGCGGCACGGCCGCCGACGTGAACCTGCTGCTCATCGCGGCCCTACGCGAGGCGGGCCTGCCCGCCGAGCCCGTGCTGCTGAGCACCCGCAGCCACGGCCGCGTAAACCAGTTTTTCCCGCTGCTCGAGCAGTTCAACTACGTGGTCGGGGTACTGCCGCTCGATGAAAAGCAAGAGCTGCTGCTCGATGCCACCGACCCGCTGCTGCCCTGCGGCCTGCTGCCCACCCGCTGCCTCAGCCAGGTGGGCCGCCTCGTGCCTAGCAAAGAAGGCGAAGGCCGCTGGGTGAACCTGACGCCCGCCCAGCGCCACCTGCATTTTCAGGACATCAAGCTGACGCTCGACGCCCAAGGCAACCTCAGCGGGCAGGTGCGCGAGGAACACGGCGGCTATGCTGCCGCGCCAGTGCGCGAAAAGCTGCTGTCGGTAGGCGAAAAAAAGTACCTGACCGAGCTGGCTGGCCGGCACAGCGGCTGGGAAGTGCCGACGTATAAATTCAGCGCCATCAACGACCCCGCCAAAACGCTGAGCCTGAGCTACGAGCTGCGCCAGGCCGCCAGCACCACCAGCTCGGCGCAGGAACTGTACATCAATCCGCTGGCCGCCTTCGTGGAGGCGCAGAACCCGTTTCGGGACGAAAAGCGCAAGTACCCGGTCGATTTTGGCTCCCTGCGCCAAGATGTGCTGGTGCTGACCCTGACCCTGCCCGCCGGCTACGCGGCCGAGCTGCCCAAGCCCACCACCCTCACGCTGCCAGACAACGGCGGGCGCTACCTGTACTCGGCCACCAGCCCCACGCCCGGCACCGTGCAGTTTGTGAGCCGCCTCACCCTCGACAAGCCCGTGTACGGGGCCGAAGAATACGGCTCGCTGCGCGAATTTTACCGCCTGGCGCTGGCCAAGCAGGCCGAGGCGCTGGTGCTGAGGAAGCAGTAGGCAAGGCAGATTTTTGACTAGCAAGCAACGCGATGAAGCTCTGCAAAAAAGCCGGTTTTTGGGCCCTGGCCAACGGGCTAGCACTAGCCCTGCCGCTGGCGGCCGCCGCCCAAACCATGACCACGGGCAAGCCCGCCGCCGCGCCCCTCAAGTTTGGGCAGCCCGCCGCAGCCGATTTCGAAGCTAAGAATTTTGTGGCCGACAGCGGCGCGGCGGCCGTGGTGCTCTGCGACTACGGCGTGGCGCAGTTCAGCAGCCCCGCCGGGCGCCTGGGCATAACCACCTTGCGCACTACGCGCATCAAGATTCTGAAAAAAGCTGGCTACGACTACGCCACCGTGGAAGTGCCACTCTACCACCGCGAAAACCAGGCCGAGCGGCTGAGCAGCCTCAAGGGCTTTACGTACCTGCGCGGGGCCGATGGCAAAATCACCACCACCAAGCTCGACGCCGCCAGCATCTTCGAGGAAAAGCGCAGCAGTAACTGGACGGTGCAGAAATTTACCCTGCCCAACGTGCAGGAGGGCGCCGTGATTGAGTACAGCTATGTCGTCACGTCAACCTTTCTGGATAACTACCAGGACTGGACGTTTCAGCGCGACATTCCGACGCGCTGGAGCGAGTACCGCACCAGCATTCCGCAGGTGTACCACTACCGCACGCTGTACCGGGGCTACGCCGCGCTGGATGTGAACGAGGTGAGCGTGGGCAACGTGAGCCTAGTCCTAGCCAACCATCTGGACAGCAACGCCGGGGCGGGTGCGGGCCTGGACGTAGGCAGCGTGGGCGTGTCCATGACCACCGAGCAGCACCGCTGGGTTATCAAGAATTTGCCGGCTTTTCGGGCCGAGCCCTACAGCACCACGCCCAACGACTACCTGCCGCGCATGACCTTTGAGCTGGTGGGCGTGCAGTGGCCCGGCGAGAAATACCAGGACCTGACCGACAGCTGGGCCCACAAAAACAAGGTGCTGCTGGGCTACGATACGTTTGGCAAAGCCTTTCAGGATAGCAAGTTTTTGCGCGAAGCCGTGCAGCCGCTGGTGGCGCGATACCCCGACCCGGCCGCCCGCGCCGCCGCCGTGCGCCAGCTCATCATGCAGGCCGTGAAGTACGACGGCACCAACCGCTACTCGGCCAGCGGCCCGCTCCGGCGCAGCTACGAGTTGCACCGCGGCACCTCGGCCGACGTGAACCTGCTGCTCATCGCGGCCTTGCGCGAGGCGGGCCTGCCCGCCGAGCCCGTGCTGCTGAGCACCCGCAACCACGGCGCGGTGAGTAAGGAGTACGCCCTGCTGGAGCAGTTCAACTACGTGGTGGCCCTGGTGCCGCTGCCCGACCAAAAAGACCTGCTGCTCGACGCCACCGAGCCGCTGCTGCCGGCCGGCGTGCTGCCCACGCGCTGCCTCAACCAGGCCGGCCACACCGTGCCCGATACCGGCGAGGGCCGCTGGGTGAGCCTGACTCCTAGCCAGCGCCACAACCACTACCAGGAAGTAAACCTGACCCTCGACGCGCAGGGCGCCCTCAGCGGCACGGTGCGCGAGGAGCACGGCGGCTACGCCGGCATCGAGGCCCGCGAAAAGCTGCAGCAGCTGGGCGAGAAAAAGTACGTGAGCACACTGGCCGCCGACCACCCCGGCTGGGAGGTGCCGAGCTACACCTTCAGCAAGCAAACCGACCTGAGCGAGTCGCTGATTTTGAGCTACGAGCTGCGCCAGCCCGGCACGGCCGGGGCGGCCACCGAGCTTTACCTCAACCCAATAGCCTACTTTGGCGAGTCGCGCAATCCATTCCAGGCCGAGCACCGCAGCTACCCGGTTGACCTGGGCATGATGCAGCAAGACATCGTTCGGCTGACGCTGACCTTGCCCGCCGGCTACGTGGCCGAGCTGCCCAAGCCCCTCAATCTGTCGCTGCCCGACAACGGCGGGCGCTACCTGTACTCGGCCACCAGTCCCACGCCCGGCACCGTGCAGCTGATGAGCCGCCTCACCCTCGACAAGCCCATCTACGGCGCGGCCGAGTACCACGCCCTGCGCGAGCTGTACCGCCAGGTGCTGGCCAAGCAGGCCGAGGCGCTGGTGATTAAAAAGGCGGGCAGCTGAGCGAGTAAGGGAAGGAGACAATAAAAAACGATTGTCATTGCGAGCGCAGCGCAGCAATCGCACCTGCACGGTACTCGAACGGCCTTAACCCAACTCGTCCTGATGCGATTGCTGCGCTGCGCTCGCAATGACAATCGTTTTCATAAATAATTATATTCCACCACTATGTTCCTCACTATCCTCGCCGCCCTGCTGCTCGCCGGCCCGCCGGCCCCCAAATACCCGGTCGAGGCCATTGCGCCGGCGCTGCGCGAGAATGCCCACGCCGTGGTGCGGGCCTACGACGAGGTCGTGACCGTGAAATCGGCCAGCCAGCTCGTCAAGAGCGTGCACCAGGTAGTCACCATTTTGGGCCCCGGCGCGGGTGACGAGTACGGTGTGCTGAGCGTGGCCTACGATGACCTCGACCGCCTCAACTACCTGCGCGGGGCCGTGTACGATGCCCAGGGCCACCTGCTGCACCAGCTGCGCCCGGCCGAAGTGCACGACCAGGGCCTGGGCAGCTCGGGCGGTAGCTTCATGACCGATTTGCGCGTGCGCTACGCCGATTTGCGCCAGCCCACGCTGCCCTACACCGTGGAGTTTGACTACGAAATAACGTCCAATAACACGCTGTTTTACCCCAACTGGCAGCCTCAGAGCGACGAGAACATCGCCCTCGAAAGCGCCACCCTGCAAGTAACCACGCCCACCACGCTGCCCCTGCGCTTTGAGGAGCAATTGCTACCGGCCGGGGCCGCCACCGCGCCTACGGTGGCCGGCAGCCAAACCACTTACCGCTGGCAGCTGGCTGCCCGCCCCGCCGTGGAGGCCGAGCCGCTGGCCCCGCCGCTGAGCGAGCTGCTGCCGGCCGTGCACCTGGCCCCGGCCACGTTTGAGGTGCAGGGCTACGCCGGCTCGCTCGACTCGTGGCAAAATCTGGGCCTCTGGACCTACCAGCTCGGCAAGGGCCGCGACGTGCTGCCGCCCGCCCTCACCGCCAAAATGGCCCAGCTGCTGATAACCGACCCCGACCCTCGCGCCCGCGCCCGCAAGGTGTATGAATATCTGCAAAGCTCGACGCGCTACGTATCGGTGCAGCTGGGCCTGGGCGGCTGGCAAACGGCCCCCGCCCAGGCCGTGGCCACCGGCGGCTACGGCGACTGCAAAGCCTTGAGCAATTACACCTGCGCCCTGCTGCGCGCCGCCGGCCTGCCCGCCTACGTGGCGCTGGTAGGCGCCGGGGCCGACCACGCCGACGTGCGCGCCGGCTTCCCGAGCAGCCAGTTCAACCACGCTATTTTGTGCATGCCGCTGGCCGCCCGCGGCAGCACCCCGGCCGATACGGTGTGGCTGGAGTGCACCAGCCAGACCGAGGCGTTTGGCTACATGGGTTCCTTCACCGGCAACCGCCACGCCCTGCTGCTCACGCCCGAGGGCGGCCGCCTGGTGGCCACCCCGCGCTACGGCGCCCAGGCCAACCGCCAGCAGCGCCGCACCGACCTCTGGCTCGATGCCACCGGCAACGCCAAAGCCACCGTGCGCACCCAGCGCGTGGGCCTGGCCCAGGACCGCTACGCCCAATTGCTGCACGGTGCCGACCCCGACGAGCAGAAAAAATACGTGGCCAACCGCCTGCACCTAAATCACTTCACCATCACTAGCCTGCGGCTTACGGCCCCGGCTGCCAGCACCCCGGCGCTGCCCAGCGTGGTCGAGCAGCTGGGCCTCGACCTGCCCAACGTAGCCACCACCGCCGGCCGCCGCCTGCTGGTCGAGCCCAATTTGTTGGGCCGCCTGGCCGCGCTGCCGGCTCAGGTAGGGCCGCGCCAGGCTCCGCTGGCCCTGCCCGCCGCCAGCCTCACCCAGGATACCGTGCGCCTGCACCTGCCCACTGGCTTCAAGGCCGAAAACCTGCCCCAGCCGGTGCAGCTCACCTCGGCCTACGGCACCTACACCAGCACCTGCACCACCCTGCCCGACGGCACCCTGCAATACGTGCGGCAGCTCGAAACCCGCCGCCCGGCCGGCGGCACTACCTTGCCCGCCACCAAGTATTCAGAGTACCAGGATTTTAGCCGCAAAATTAACCAGGCCGACCACGCCCAGGTAGTGCTGGTAGCCAACGGCGCGTGATAGCATTGTAAAACGGAGTGGCACTCCGTTTCCACGTTCGAGCTACGTGGCTTGACGCGGAAATAAAGTGTTACCCCGCTTCACATTCTGTACCGCAGTTGCGCCTTTACCTCCGAACGGGTGCCGCCCCGAATTTCTTCCAGCCCCGAGCCCACCGTGGCCTGGTGGCGGTAGCGCGTTTCGGCGTAGCGCAGCCACAGCGTAAAGTGCTTGTTAAAAGTAAACTGCGCCAGCGCATAGGCTCGCGTGCCCTGCCCGTAGAGTACGGGCAGCGACACGGCGTAGAGCACGTCCGTTTCGAAAACGTACTGCCGGGTGTCGTAATCGTCGGTGTCGAAAAGGGCGTAGCGCAGCGTCAAGGAGGCGCGGCGGCCGAGCTGCACGGTGGCGTCCTGGCTGAGGACGTAGCCACTGCGCCAGGGCAGGTTTTCGTCGTCGCGCAGGCGCGAGGCTTGCAGGCGGGTGCGCAGGCCCAGCTGCGTAGTGGGCTGGGTATCATAGTAAAGCAGCAGCGAGTGGCGCAGCTGCTGGCCGGGCAGCGGCACCGGCCGCCCCAGGCTGCTGCTGAGGTCGCGGGGCTTGAGGCGCGCGCGGTACTGGGCGTAGAGCAGGCTGGTTTTGGAGGGCGTGAAGGCCACGCGCAGCAGCGCATCGTCGCCCTGCGAGGGCGCGCCCACCCGGTAGCGCAACCACGGAAACCGGAACTGGTCGAAGTAAGCTGATACCTCCCACCGCGCCACGGGCCGGATTTTCAGGCCCAGGTACAGCCCGCTCTCGTTGATGTTGCGGGTGTTTTCGCTGAGCGCATTGCCATAAAAGGTGTGAAAATTGGCATCGTAGTGCCGCACCAGCACCGAGGCATCCACGAGTGGGCCGAGGCTGGCGAGCACCCCATTGATGGTGCCCAGGCCGCCGCCCGTGGTGCGCGCCGACTCACCAAACAGCAGCAAGTTGCGCCACACGTAGCTGTAGTGCAGACCCAGCGCCAGGTTGTTCTGGCCCCGAAATTCGTAAAGATTATAGGGCTCGGCGCGCTTGAGCAGCGGTGTGCCGTAGTGCGTGCCCACGGCGGTGAAGCCCAGCGCCAGGTTGCCATTTCGGCTCGCGTAGCCGAGGTTGCCGCCGCCCGTGGTTTCGCGCAGGTTGTGGCGGTTGGCCAGCTCGGTGGCGGTGCGGTGAAAGCCCGTGTAGAGCAGACTGGTGCCGAACTCGTCGAACTGCGCCAGCGAGTCGGCGCTTTGCTGTAAGTTGGCATCCACGTTCTTACGCGAGGCAAACGCCGTGGCTTCCCAGCGCGGCGCGAGCTGGTAGGTGGCCGCCGCGCCCCGAAAAAATGTGTTTTCGAGCAGCGCCGAGTACGGCCGCACGCCCACCGACGAGCGCCTGAGCGCGGTTATCGTTTCCGCGCCCTTGCCCACCGCCAGGCCCGACGACAGCAGCAGCCCCTGCCCAAATTGCAGCTGGTAATCGCCCAGCGCCAGCGCTTTCAGCCGCCCACGCTCCTGCAAAAAGAAATGCGCCGATAGGTAGTCGGGCCCGAAGCGGCCCTGGCCGGGCTGCCAGGCCAGCGGCTCGCCGGCGTCCTTTTCGGCCGCGAAGCCCAGGCTGAAATCGTGGGCGTGGCTCACGCGGTAGCGCAGCAGCACTTTGTCGGGCGTGCCGAGGTAGCGCAGCGTGGGCCGCCCCTGAAAGGTGTCCACGGCCGAGTAGCCCTTGCGTTGCTGGAGCACCCGCTCGTAGCGCACAAATAAGGCGTTGTTTTCCTCCTTTTTGATGCGCTGCCAGAGTGGGCCGCGGGCCCGGTTGGGGTCGGTGCTTTGCACCGTCACGAAGGGCAGCACCCGGTAGATGGCCCGCACATCCCAGCCCGGCACGGCTTGCAATTCATACAGGCTCAGCAGCGGGCCGGTGGCCTCGCGGTGCTGCAAGAGGTTGGTAATCTGCGTTTCGGAGAGTAGCAGCAGCGCCCGCAGCTCCTCGCGGCCGGCGGCGTTGAGGTTCACGGGCGTTTGGTAGTATTGCAGCAGCGTCTCGTAGAGGTCCTCGTAGGGCACCTGGTCCGACTGCACTTCGGCAAATAGCTCCTGGGTGAGGCGGTCGAGGTCGGGCGCGCGGCGCGGCAGCTCTTGCGCCTGGGCTGGCTGGGCGAGGTGGAAGCTAAAAAGCGCCAGCACCAAGGCGGCGCGAACCGCCGATTTAGCGCCGCGCCGCCTTGGGTTTGCCGCCCGCCCCGCCAGGCCAGTGCTGCGCGGCGCGTGCCAAAAAGGCGCCACATACCGCCTCATGGCTTGCGCTCCCATTGCCAGTTCACGCTCAAAAACTGGCTCAAACCTAGCGCCGCGTGCCAGCCGGCGGCGTAATCAAGCTGAAAATCACCCGCTTTTATGCCTACGCCGCCAGTGGTTTGGTTGCTCAGGCTGGCGTAGCCCGCCCGGACGGCCACGGCTGGCAGGGGCAGGTATTCGAGGCCGGCTTTCAGGCCCGCGTCGCGCTCCACGTCTTTTTCGGTTTCGGCTAGCAGCAGCACCTGCTTGCTGGGGCGATAGGCCAGGCCGGCGCGCAGCACGGTGGGCACGCGCTCGTCCTGGTAGTTGGCCAGCCGAGCCTGGTTGAGGTTGTAGAGGTACACGCCGAAGCGGAGGCGCTCGGGCACCACGTCGGCCTGCCCGCCGAGCGAGGCGGCCAGCGTGCGGCGGCTGCCCAGGTCCTGAAAGCTGACTTGCAGCACATCGAGCCGGCCGCCCACGCTCACGGCGCCCAGGCGGTAGCCGTAGGCCGCGCCCAGCCGCACCTCACTGTACAGCGCCCCGCCAAAGCGCTGCACCTCAGCGCCAAGTACGCCCCGGCTGGCGCGGGCGGGCTGCTCGGCCCCGGCCGATTCTAGCGTGCCCAGGGGCACGGCCACGGCGGCGGCGGCCACGTTGAGGCTGGCGATGAGGTAGCGGTTTTCGAGGTGGGCGCCGGCTGTGGGGCGAGTGAGGGTGCCCAGCCCGGCCGCGTTGTTGGCCACTGCCCACACCTCGCCGCTGAGCGTGGCCGAGGCGTTGCCTAAGGCCACGGCCCGCGCCCCGTGCCCGGCCGGGCCGTTGCCCTGGGCCCGCAAGCGAGCGGGAAAGGCAAGGCCTAAAAAGAGGAGTGGAAGTAACCGTAGCCGCATAGGCGCTTCTTGGGAAAGAAGCCGAAATATAGGGCTGACAGTGAGTTAAAACCAGCTGTTCGGAAGCCGGGGGCGAACGAAATTCTGTTCAGCTTATTATGGCCCGGCCGCTGGCTGCCCGAACTTTGCGCGGCCACCTGGCCTTCTATCGCTATGTTTCGCCGCTTGCTGCTGCTGCTCATCCGTTTCTACCAAGTAGCTATTTCGCCGCTCAAGCCGCCGAGCTGCCGCTTCACGCCCACTTGCTCGGCCTACGCGGCGCAGGCCATCACTAAGTACGGGCCGTGGCGCGGGGGGCGGCTGGCGCTGCGGCGCTTTGGGCGCTGCCACCCCTGGGGCGGCCACGGCTACGACCCGGTGCCGTAGCGGCGGGGCTACCCAAAACGCGGGTTTTGCCGTATGGGAAGCCCTATGTTGTATATTCCCTTTATCATTCGCCCCTTGTTGGGGGTAATGCTCGTAACGGCGGCCTGCTCGCCTGCTGATAGCAGCCAAAGCCAATCTGCCGCCGCCGACCAGCCCCAGGCCGTAACTCAAACGGGCAAGAAGGGCAAAAAAGGCAAGAAAAACGGCTCTAAAAAGGGCAAGGCCGACCTGCCCGCCGGCCTGCGCCGCGTGGGCACCCTCAGCGATGGCATCTTTGAGAGTTCGGGCCTGTGCGCCGCGCCGCAGGCGGGCACCTATTACACCTTTGGTGATGATGGCCAACAGCCCATCGTGTTTCGCATCGATGGCGCGGGGCAGCAGGTGGCCAAGTTTACGCTGGGCGCGCCCAACCACGACTGGGAAAGCCTGAGCCGCGACAACAGCGGCAACTACTTTATGGGCGACTGCGGCAACAACAACAGCGACCGCCGCAACCTGGCCATCCTGCGCTTCCGGCCCGAGCAGCCTGGCAACATCGGCAAAATCAATTTTAGCTACCCCGACCAGACCGCGTTTCCGCCCGAAAAAGCGCTACGCACCTTCGACTGCGAGGCCAGCCTCTGGCACGGCGGCCAGGTATATCTCTTTACCAAAGACCGCGCCCAGGAAACGACCTGCAAAGTGTATACCGTGCCCGAAACGCCCGGCACCTACACGGCCAAGCTCGTGACCAAGCTCGCCATTCCGGGCCAGGTTACTGATGCCACGCTCTCGCCCGATGGCCGCCGCCTAGTGCTGCTGGCCCGGCAGGAGCTGTTTATCCTGGAAGGCGCTTCGTGGGAGGCGATTTTGAAAGCTACGCCCCGCCACATCGACCTCAAGGGCGCGGGCCAGACGGAGGGCGCGGCCTTCAAGGATGCCGCTACACTGCTCATCAGCACCGAGGAGGGCCGGCTGTACGAACTGAGTATTTGAGAAGTATTAAAAGCCAAAAAGGCTCCTGGCAGTGCGCCAGGAGCCTTTTTGGCTTCTGAGAAAACAGCTTATGCCTTGGTGGCAGCGGCGGCGGCTTCCTCCTCGGCCAGGTCGCGGGGGGCGTAGCCGTAGGGGTTTTGGGGGTCTTTGCCGGCGCGCAGCAGCACCCACAAGCCAATGAGGATGAACGGGATGCTGAGCAACTGCCCGATATTGAGATGGTACTGCGCGATGATGCCCGTTTCGTCCGACACCTGGTTTTCTTTCAAAAACTCGACCAAAATGCGGAAGGTGAAGAGCAGCACCACGAACAGGCCAAAAAGCAGGCCACGAGGCGTGCGCGCCTTGTATTTATTCCAAAGCCCGTAGAGCAGCGCCAGTAGAAAGACGCAGAACAGCGACTCGTAAATCTGGGTGGGGTGGCGCGGCACGGCCATGGGCGCGTCGGGCGCTACGGCCGAGCCTTCGGGCAGTAGGCGGTAGCCCGAGGTGCCGTCGCCGTAGATGACGGGCTGGGCCGCCACCTGCACCGCGCCGGCCGGCAGCGGGTGCGTGGCGGGCTGGAGGTGCTCGGTATCGCGCGGGAATACGAAGGCCCACGGCGCGTCGGTGGGCTTGCCCACGATTTCGGAGTTCATCAGGTTGCCGATGCGGATGCAGGCCCCGCCGATGGCTACTACTATCACAATGCGGTCGAGCACCCAGAGGTAATCGAACTTATTGCGCTGGCTGAAAATGAAGACCGCCAGCAGGATACCGATGGTAGCGCCGTGCGAGGCCAGGCCGCCTTCCCAGATTTTGAAGATGTCCCAGAGGTTGTTTTTGTACTTGTCCCAGTCGTAGAAAAAGACGTGGCCCAGCCGGGCGCCCAGCACCGTGCCCGCCACCATGTAGAAGGTGATAACATCGACCCAGTAGGGCCGCACGCCCTCCTGCTTGTAGATGTGCGTGAGCACAAACGAGCCGATAACGAAGCCCAGGGCAAACAAAACGCCGTACCAGCGCAGCAGCAGCGGCCCGATTTCGGCGATGATGGGGGAGACGTTCCAGGTAATATAAGCGAGCGGTGCAGTCATGGGTAACGGAAAAAACAAGAGAAGCCAAAGGTACTTCGGGCAGGGGCGGCTGGCGCGGCCGCCGCCGGGCGAGGAGATAATCAGCGCGGGGCCACTGGGGTTGGTTGGCTTGGGTAAGCGCCGCCAGGCTGGCCGCTGGGCGCCGCAGGGCGCAGGGCCGGGCCGTCGCCGCTCACGGCTAGCACGAGTGCCCCTAGCAGCGCCGCGTAGGCCGGGCGGCGCGCCCAGGCGGGTAGCCAGCCAGCGGCCGGCGCTTGCCGGGCCGCCAGCCGGGCCTGTACGCGGGCGTAAAAGAAAGGCCGGGGCTGGGCCTTGGGCTGCTGCCGGAGCCGGCGCAGCAAGTCGGCCCATTCGGCATCGGAGCCGGGGTAAAAGTCAAAATCAGACATGGCGAAGGGAGGGCTGGAGGTGCCGGCGCAGCGTTTGGCGCGCTCGGAATAAGAGGGATTCTACCGCTGCCACCGTGGTACCGAGCACGGCGGCTATTTCCTCGTAGCTCAAGTCCTGCTCGTGGCGCAGGGTAAAGGCCACTTGCTGTTGCGCGGGCAGGCGACCAATCTGCTGCTGCAATTGCTGAAGCTGCTGCGCGCCTTCGAGCAGGGCTTGGGGGTGCGCGTGGTCGGGCGGCTCGGGCAGCCGATTGTTGGCAAAGCCCAAAAGGCTGGTAAAAAAGGCAAACCGCTTGCGGGCGCTCAGGCGGCGCTGGTGCTGCAAGGTCCGCGACGTGGCCAGCCGATAGAGCCAGGTGCTGAGCGCCGCCTCGCCCCGAAACCGGCCGATGGTCTGGTACACCTCCACAAACACTTCCTGAGCTACATCCTCCGCCTCTTCGGGCGAGCGCAGCAGCGAAAAAGCCGTGCGGTACACCCGGTCCTGAAAGCGTGCTACCAGCGTGCGAAACGCCGCCTCGCTGCCCTGCTGCAACTGCGCCACCAGCGCCGCATCGGCAGCCGGGGCACTAGTGCCAAGAGGCAGTGGCAGCTTAGTGATAACGCATAGCGGCAGGCTACAAGCCATAAAAACCAAGGCAACAGATTGGGGCGAAAGCAAGCACCACGCTGGGGCTGCCTAGCGGTCGGCGTTCTGCAAGCTTAGGTGTAATTCGTCCCGAAAACTTGCGCGATAGACTTGGTTTATTTGGTAAACAGTTATTTGTCAACTATAAAAATTAATAACTGCTTAAAAACCGTTTGTCCTTGCGAGCGCAGCGAAGCAAGGACAAGAACCCACTTGTACGCCGCTACAGCGCCGCCAGCTCCTCGCCAAAGCCGCCGCTCAGAATGGGGAAGCGCAGCCACGAGCGCGGGTCCACGTTGTAGTCGTCGAGGTGGAAGCTGGGCGCGTAGCGCTCGCGCTTCCACTGGTTGCGGCTCCAGAGCTGGTAAAAGCGCTTGACGTAGGCGCGCAGCTGCTCGGGCTCGTGATTGGGCTCTTCGGCCACGAGCTGGGCCAGCACGGCGGCCGGCGCGAGGCGGTCGTAGAAGGCTAGCCGCTCGATGCGGTTGAGCAGCACGTAGGGCATGAGGTCGCGCTCGTCGGTTTGCTTGTCGGCCAGGGGGCGCAGCTCGGCGGTGGGTTGCAGGGCGTTCACGTGGCGCAGGC
>JAKONR010000305.1 GCA_022701825.1 Hymenobacteraceae bacterium
GCACTGCCCGACGTGCGCGACGGCCTCAAGCCCGTGCACCGGCGCGTGCTCTACGGTATGAGCGAGCTCGGCGTGAGCTACACCAAGAGCCACAAGAAATCGGCCCGTATCGTGGGCGAGGTGCTGGGTAAGTACCACCCGCACGGCGACAGCAGCGTGTATGATACGATGGTGCGCATGGCCCAGGACTGGAGCCTGCGCTACCCGCTGGTCGATGGCCAGGGTAACTTTGGCTCGGTCGACGGCGACTCGCCGGCCGCCATGCGCTACACCGAGGCGCGCCTCAAGCGCATTGCCGACGAGCTGCTCGGTGACCTCGACAAGGACACGGTGGACTTTCAGCCCAACTTCGACGACTCGCTCGAAGAGCCCAGCGTGCTGCCGGCCAAGTTCCCGAACCTGCTCGTGAACGGCACCAGCGGCATCGCCGTGGGCATGGCCACTAATATGGCCCCTCACAACCTGACGGAGGTAGTGAACGGCATCGTGGCCTACCTGGCCAACGAAAACATCACCGTGACCGAGCTCATGGAGCACATCACGGCGCCCGACTTCCCCACGGGCGGCATTATTTACGGCTACGAGGGCGTGAAGCAGGCCTTCGAAACCGGCCGGGGCCGCATCGTGCTGCGGGCCAAGCACCACTTCGAGACGCTGCCCAGCGGCAAGGAGCAGATTATCGTGACCGAGATACCCTACCAGGTAAACAAGGCCTCGATGATTGAGAAAACGGCCGCGCTCATCAACGACAAGAAAATCGAGGGCATCGCCGCCCTGCGCGACGAGAGCGACCGCGACGGGATGCGCATCGTGTACGAGCTCAAGCGCGACGCCCTGAACACGGTGGTATTGAATAACTTATTCAAATACACCCAGCTGCAAAGCTCGTTCGGCGTCAATAACGTGGCCTTGGTCAAAGGCCGCCCGATGACGCTGGGTTTGCGCGACCTCATCAAGTACTTCGTCGAGCACCGCGAGGAAGTGATTGTGCGCCGCACCAAGTTTGAGCTGGCCGAAGCCAAAAAGCGGGCCCACATCCTGGAAGGCTTGCTGATTGCCCTCGACCACCTCGACGAGGTGATTAAGCTCATCCGCGAGTCGCGCGACCCGGAGGTGGCCCGCATGGGCCTCATCGAGCGCTTCGCGCTGAGCGAAGTGCAGGCCCGCGCCATCCTGGACATGCGCTTGCAGCGCCTCACCGGCCTCGAGCGCGACAAGCTGGTGGCCGAGTACGAGGAGCTCATGCGCCTCATCGACCGCCTCAACACCATTCTGGCCTCGCCCGAAGAGCAGCGCGCCCTCATTAAAACCGAGCTGCTGGAAATGCGCGAGCGCTACGGCGACGAGCGCCGCACGAGCATCAACCACGCGGGCGGCGACTTCTCGATGGAGGACATGATTGCCGACGAGGCGATGGTAATCACCGTGAGCCGCGAGGGCTACATCAAGCGCACCAGCCTCGACGAGTACCGGACCCAGGGCCGGGGTGGGGTAGGAGCCCGCGGCGCGGGCTCCAAGCAGGACGACTTTACCGAGCACCTGTTCGTGGCCACCACCCACGAGTACCTGCTCATCTTCACCGAGCAGGGCCGGTTGTTCTGGCTGCGGGCCTACGAAGTGCCCGAAACCGCCAAAACCAGCAAGGGCACGCCCTTGCAAAACCTCATCGACAAGCCCAAGGAAGACGCCGTGCGTTCGGTGCTCAACGTGCGCAACCTGCGCTCGGCCGACTACCTGGAGAATACTTTCCTCATGTTCTGCACCGAGAACGGCACGGTGAAGAAAACCCCGCTCGAAGCGTATTCGCGCCCCCGGGCGGCGGGCATCAACGCCATCACCATTAACGAGGGCGACCGCCTGCTCGACGTGCAGCTACTTGCCGGCAACTCGCAGGTGATTCTGGCCTCGCGCTCGGGCCGGGCCGTGCGCTTCCCCGAAGAGAAAGTGCGCCCCATGGGCCGCACTGCGGCCGGGGTGCGCGGCATCACGCTCAGCGAAGAGCCCGCCGACAACGACAAGGTAGTGGGCATGGTGTGCATCGCCGAAAGTAGCACGGAAGAGCTGCTGGTAGTGAGCGACCACGGCTACGGCAAGCGCTCGGCGCTGGAGGAATACCGTATCACCAACCGCGGCGGCAAGGGCGTGAAAGCCATGCAAATCACCGACAAAACGGGTAAGCTGGTGAGCATTCAGGCCGTGACCGACGCCGACGATTTGATGATAATCAACCGCTCGGGCCTCGCCATTCGCCTGAGCATGAGCGAGCTGCGGACCATTGGGCGGGCTACCCAGGGTGTGCGCCTGTTCAAGGTGGCGGCCAATGACGAGATTTCGTCGGTGGCCAAAGTAGCCGCCGCCGAGGTCGAGGAGTTGGAAACGCTGCTCGAAGAGGCCGCTAGTGGTGACCTTGCGGCGGCCGGCCCGCCCGCAGGCGTAGTACCCGATTCAGGTGAGTTTGAGCCCTTGGTGGCAGAAGATGCTGATGAGCTGGCCGCCAGTGCCGACGAAGAATAAAGGAGCACGCCGGTGAGTAGGAGAGGCGGCCCGCATAGCGGGCCGCCTTTTTTAGGCTCCTCAATTGTTTAGCATGATTTTGGCAGGAACCAGCTGGATTATCTACCGTAGATACCCCCGGCAGTAGTTCGCCGGGCAAACGTAGCTTTGCCCTACTCATTCATTTCTTACTCCTTCCCCATGAAGAATACCTTTCTGACGCTGGCCAGTGCCGCGGCTTTTTCGGTTACCCTTGGCCTGGCTACGCCGGCCCTGGCCCAAAGCTCGGCCATCACCAACGCCCAACTGAGCCAAAAAGCCGGCCAGATGGACAAGGCCCTGGAAAGCATCAATCAGGCCGTAGCCAGCGACAAAACCAAAGAAAAAGACAAGGCTAAAGCCTGGTTTACGCGCGGTGACATCTACGCGCAGCTAATAAACCCCGCCACGCAGGCGCTGTATGCGAAGTACACCAAGGATATGCAGCCCGGTGAGGCCCTGCAAAAGGCCGTTGAGTCGTATAACAAGGCCCTGGAACTGGACGGCCCCACTGGGGAGTACGGCAAGCAGGTACCTGCCCAGTTGAATAGTCTCTACGGGCAGGCCTTCAACGCTGGGGTAGCTGGCTACCAGGCCAAGGAATACGATAAAGCGTTGGCTAGCTTTCAGTTGGCGGCCAAAATTCAGCCCCAGGACACTACGGCGGCGCTCTACAGTGCCTATACGCAGCAGGCCCGCCAAGACGTAGCTGGCGAAAAAGCCGCCTATAACCAGGCGCTGGCCTTAGATGCTTATAAAACTAAGCCCGCGCCGGTTAACGTATACGTGCGCCTGCTGCAAATAGCCCGGCAGGAAAAGAATGATGCGGAGGCCAAGCAAGTGTTGCAAAAAGCGCTCGCAGCGTATCCCAATAACAAGACGTTCATGCTGGAAGACCTGAACCTCTCGATGCAAGGTGGCGCGGGCGGCGACGCGGCCATCGAAAAAATTGGGAAAGCCATAACTGCTGACCCCGGCAACGCCAGCCTGTACGCCGTGCGTGGCACGCTCTACGACCAGCAGAAAAAGGCGGACCTGGCGTTGGAAGACTACAAGAAAGCCGTTGCGCTGGACCCTACTAATTTTGATGCGCAGTTTAACGCGGGCATCAATAATTTTAACCGGGCCGCAACGCTGTATACTAAGGCTAGCAAGATGGACTTGAAGACGTACCAAGTCCAGGGTAAAAAAGTAGAAGGGGAAGGTAAAAAATACTTTGAGGCGGCGCTGCCATATTTTGAGAAGGCGCTGGCGCTTCAGCCCAATGACCGCAGCACGATTACTGCGCTGCAAAAAGTGTACTATCGCTTGGGTCGTACTGCTGATTCAGAACGGATGAACGCCAAGCTGCAAACGCTAAAGTAGAACTGAATTAGGTATTAGGTAAATAATAAAAAGCCCGGCTGCAATTAGCAGCCGGGCTTTTTATCGCTTGGGAGGGAAGAGGTGAGAGAGTATTTGTTATCAAGCAAAGCCAACTTAACATAATATAAATTATAAGACAAATATAGTTGTCTGATTTTTCGTATTTAGAAGGCAGTGGTAGCTTGCTTGGGTTGCTCCAACGCGGTCCTGCTCAGGTCAACCTGGGTCAGGGTTATGTTTCCTCGTAAGTTATCCTTATTAGCCTTTTCTCTATCTTTGGTACAAAGTTTTGTTTGTGTGGGGCTACTAACTCAGGCGTATCTACTATCACTGAAAGCTAATCGTTGTTGGTCTGGATAGACCTCAGGAACCATTTATCCACGGTGCCTACAATAGATGAGCAACGCGAATAGCTGCGGCGCATGAGGCACTAGGATACCATAGAAATTAGATAGATTTTAGATTTCTTAGTAAACTGTTTCCTTGTTTTGGTAAGAAAGCCGCTGAGACTTCTGCTTCTTAGGTATGAGTAGGTAGCCATTAATTGGGTATATGTCACCACAGTGGAGTTTTTAGTAGTGTAGACTCCCCTATCAGTAAAAGTAAAAAATTATTTGAGTATAAAAATAATAACTAATGTAGTAAAATACATTAGATAAGATACCTTAAGAATTTATAAGTACTATAAGTATAAAAAAGCCCAAAATAGAGATATCTTTTATTACTTTTTTATACTTTATAGTACTTATTTCTTGATAACCTTGTTTATTTACTCTCGTTATCAGTCACTACATTTTACCCTCCTTTTATGCCTAAACTTATAGACTATCCCCGCACTAGTTACACAGGCGCCTGGGAAGTTGCGGAAGTAGTCGATGACACCGGCGGCAAGTGTGCCTTGGAAACCTGCGCCCGTAAGCTTAATCGCAAGGTTAGCGGTTCCTTTAAGGCCATTGTGGGTTCCGGAGTAAAGTTTGGACTACTGACCAGCAAGCGGGAAATCCTGACTACCACAACCCTGTTTCGACGCATCAAGCATGCCTACGACAAGCAAGAGGAACTAGTATTTCATCGGGAAGCCTTTCTAACGCCACCACTCTTCACGCAGCTCTGCCGCAAGTTTCGCTCGCGCGAATTACCAGTCGCTATGCTTGATGTACTGCTCATTCGCGAGTTTGGGGTAGAAGAGATAAACGCGCAGGGCGTGGCCAAAGCTTTCATCGATGGGGCCAGGATGGTGGGTGTGCTGGATGAAAACAACATGGTGGCCGATATCGACCAACTCGCCGCCCAACAGCCACCCCGGCGAGAGCTTGCGAGCCCACCGCCCTCGGGCAATATCTTTCGCCAATCGCCGGTTCCGACTATCCCCATAGCCACTACCAGCGACAACGGAGACGAGGAGCCTGACGAAGACTTGGATTCTGCCGATTTGCCGGAGTTATCTCCTACCCCCGCACTAACCCTAGCCAAACCTGCTAGCAGCAGCAGCACTCGCCTGCCACTACCGGCTTCCCGCCCAGCCCCAGCGGCAACGACTGATGCCATTGCGCATTTATTCGGGCTCCAGGCGGCGGCTCCTGCTGCCAGTGCCACCCAGCCAGCCCCGACGCCCGAGCGCACTAGCACTTTCACGAAAGAACAGCCGCCAGTGGCGGTTTCTGAAACTACGGCACCAGCAGTCCCGGTAGCTGGCGCCGCTGCTCCTGTGCTCCCAGCAACGGCACCAATGGCTACCGACGGACTACTGTTTCGCATTCAGTTGGCCGGCCCTGGACTCAATACCCAATTAGATGTTGTGGATGCCGACGACCTTGCCCTCGTTCGAGCGCTGCTCGACAAAATAGAACGTCGCCTGAAAAAGTAAGGCACACAAATAGAACTACTTACCTACTTGTTTAATAATTATGTTAAATGAAATAAGGTGAGCAACGCGTACGAAAACTATTGGGTAAAGCAAAAAACCAAAACGCCCTTGCCAGTTGACTGATTGGCAGGGGCGTTTTGGTTTTTTTAGCTTTTAGCTGCTTGGCTGCTTATCTAATTATCTAATCGGGCAAAGGACGGCGTTGGCCGGCGCCTATCGTTTGGTGGCGCTGACGCAGGACAGCCAGCATTTCATCGAGGGAAGAGCCATTGACTCGTAGCAGGACCAGCAAGTGGTATACTAAATCGGCAGCCTCCCCGGCCAGACCCGCTTTATTACCCGCCATCGCCTCAATAACGGTTTCCACGGCTTCCTCCCCCACCTTTTGGGCAATCCGGGCCAAGCCTTTCTCGAACAGCCGCACGGTGTAGGAACCAGGTTCCTCGGCCGGAAACTGCCGCCGCCGCTCGATGAGCTGGTCAAGCTCGGCCAGGAAACCCACGGCGGGGGCCGGTTGCCCCGCCCCTACGGTTACTGCCGGGCCAAAAGCAGCTGTTTCCGGCGGGGCGGCGGGCACCTCGGCCTCGAAGCAGCTGGTGGTGCCGCGGTGGCAGGTGGGGCCGGCCGGATGGGCACGCACCAGCACCGCATCCTGGTCGCAGTCGAGGTGCAGGCTGGCTACTTGCAGGTAGTGGCCGCTAGTTTCGCCCTTGGTCCACAGGCGCTGCTTGGAGCGGGAAAAGAACGTGACGCGGCCCTCGGTCTGCGTTTTTTGCCAGGCCTCGGCATTAAAGTAACCCAACATGAGTACCTGCCCGGTCGCGGCGTCCTGCACGATGGCGGGCACGAGCTGGTCGGGCATTTTTTGAAAATCTAAATCCATACAAAATGAAGCCGGTCTGACGTGCGGCAAGGTAAAGACAGTAGCTCCGCCAGGGTAGCGTTACCAGGTGGAGGCGTACAAAGGTTAAACGGGCGCCCGCCTCACGCCGGGGCTGTTGGTTGCAGCAGGTCCCAAAGGTTGCCGTACAAGTCCGCGAATACGGCTACCGTGGCGTATGATTCCTGCCGGGGCGTTTCGGTGAAGACGACGCCTTGGGCCCGCATCTGGTGGTAGTCGCGCCAGAAATCATCCGTGGTGAGGAACAGGAAAACCCGGCCGCCGGTCTGGTTGCCCACCCGGCTCTGCTGTTCGGGGCCGTCGGCCTTGGCCAGCAGCAGCGCGGGGCCGGCACTACCCGCACCCGCAGGGGCCACCAGCACCCAGCGCTTACCAGGGCTCAGCGGCGTGTCGGTGAGCAGCCGAAAACCCAGCTTTTCGGTATAGAAGGCCAGGGCTTCGTCGTAATCGTGCACCAGCAGGGCCACGTGAGCGAGTTGTTGGGTCATAAGCGGAAGGGAGCAAAATCGGGTCCTAAACGCCCCCCCGGGGGGCCTTGCCTGCCCCCACGGGGGGGGCGTTTTTTGGGGGGGATGCCCTACCCTACCGGCCGCATGGGCACGCCCTGGGCCAGCAGGTAACTTTTGAGGCCGGCCACCGCCAAGTCGCCGAAGTGAAAGACACTGGCGGCCAGCGCGGCCTCGGCCCCCCCGGGCAGCAGCACATCGCGGAAGTGCGGCGCGGCCCCCGCCCCACCCGAAGCAATAACGGGCACGCCCACGGCGGCCGACACGCGCCGCGTGAACCCCAGGGCGTAGCCGTCGCGGGTGCCGTCGTGGCTCATGCTGGTGAGCAGGATTTCGCCCGCGCCGCGCGCGGCGGCTTCGCGGCACCAGGCCACGGCCTCGCGGCCGGCGGGGTGGCGGCCGCCGTGGGTGAATACCTCCCAGGCTTCGTCAGCGGGGCTGGTGGCGGCCTCGTTGGTTTGGCGGGCATCCACGGCCACCACGATGGCCTGGGAGCCGAAGCGGCGGGCCAGCTCGTCGATGAGGCCGGGCTCACGTAGCACTGAAGAGTTGAGGCTGACCTTGTCGGCCCCGCTCAGCAGCAGGGCTTCTACGTCGGCCACGGCCCCGATGCCGCCGCCCACGGTGAAGGGAATGTTGACCTCGCGGGCCACGTTGCGCACGAGCTCGAGGAGGGTGCGGCGCTTTTCTACGGTGGCCGTGATGTCGAGCAGCACCAGTTCGTCGATGCCCTCCTGGGCGTAGCGCGCGGCCAGGGCCACGGGGTCGCCGGCGTCGCGCAGGTTCACGAAGTTGGTTCCCTTCACGGTGCGGCCGTTCTGCACGTCGAGGCAGGCAATGAGGCGTTTGGTAAGCATCGCAGATTCAAACGGAGTTAGCGGATTAAACGGATACGCCCGCTAAAGCGGGCTGACTAGGCAAAGAAGATGATTTTTGACGGGGCAGATTGCCTGGACAAACTACGCAGACTGCTAGGGGTAGCTAGTAGCTAATCGGCTTTCGCATTGCTGAGCTGGCACAGCACCTCGGCCAGGGGTTCAAAGCTGGTTATTTCGGCTACGTGGGCCAGCGGCCGTGCCGCGCCGGTGCGGTTCAGCCACAGGGGCCGGATGCCCACGGCCAGCGCCCCTACCACATCGGCCAGCCAGTTGTCGCCCACCATCACGGTTTCGGCGGGGCGGGCCCCCAGGCGCGCCAACGCCACCTGGTAGATGAGCGGGTCGGGCTTGAGCACACCCACGTCTTCGGAAGTAATCAGGGCATCGACCAGCTCGCCCATGCCCAAATAGCGTAGTTTCTCCCGCTGCTCGGCCGTGCGGTTGTTAGTCACGATACCAATCTTAAAAGCCGGCTTCAGGGCTTGCAGCAACGCCAGCGCCCCCGCCACCGGCCGCCGCAGCGGCTGGTAGTGGCCGTAGTGCTGCTCGGCCAGCTGGGCCGCGTCGGCCGCCGAGGCGGCGGGCTCGTAGGGGGCCAGCAACCGCGCAAACCGCTCCTGCCGCGCTGCCAGGTACGTAATGCGGCCGGTCATCACCTGCGGGTGCAGCTCTTCCAGCAATTCACTGTAGTGGGCGTAGAGGTCTTCCACGGACACGCCGTGCAGCGCGGCGCGGCCGGCGGCCGTGGCCGCCAGGGCCGCCCGCGCCGTGCCCGCGTGGTCGAACAGCGTATCGTCGAGGTCGAAAAGAATGGTAGTGATGGCCGAATTATCCATAGCTGCTAAACCTGTTGCATACCGAGGTTGATGGCTCGGCAAGGCCGTGCCTGGGCAAGCTGAAAACCTTCAGTGGCTTTTTGGCTACTACTCCATTCATCTAAGGCGGGAATCGTTGTGCTCCAGGAGTTATAAGGAGGACACGCCGAAAACGGGGCCGGGTCAAACTCAAACGCTAAGGAAAGCTGGTAGATAAGCTGCTCTTCCGCGTCGTTGATAATAACCTGGCGGGTTATATCCAGCCCGAAAAACGCTCCCCGGCCATCGTGCCAGTCTTGCGTACCGTATTGAAACAGGAGCATATCCTCGTCATTTGCATCACCCGCAACAGCGGCTCCTATTCTTACCTGCCGGTAAAAGGCTACCACTAGGTCAAATCCTTGCGCGGGCGTAAGGGTCCCGTTGCGACGAAGCGTTCGAATCGCCGCTTCATAGTCGGGCAGCAAATCCGACAGGGTGGGCAGCGTCCTCATTTCAGCAGCTCAGCCCGCAGTTCGGCCTCCGTAATCGTGCCCTCATACAAGGCCTTGCCGATAATGGCCCCGCTCATGCCCAATGCCCGCAGCGCGGCCACGTCGGCCACCGTCGTGACGCCGCCACTGGCCACGAAGCGCGCCGCCGGAAACTGCTGCCGCAGGGCGGTGTACGTGTCCGTGGCGGGGCCTTGCAGCTGGCCGTCGCGGCTCACGTCGGTGCAGATAAAGGTAGTGGCCCCGACCGCCAGGTAGGCCCCGACGAAGCCCGTCAGGGTCTGGTCCGACTGCTCGGTCCAGGCGCTCACGGCGATGTGCTCGCCCTTAAAATCGGCCCCGATAATGATGCGCTCGGCCCCGAAACGGGCTAGCCACTCTCCCACCAGCGCGGGCTCGCGGGCCGCAATGCTACCGGCCGTGAGCTGCGCCGCCCCGGCCGCAAAGGCCTGCTCGGCCGCCTGCGTGGTCTGGATGCCGCCGCCAAAGTCAATGTGCAGCCGGGTGTTCGCAGCAATGCGCTCGAGCACGGCTAGCTGCCGCGGCTCGCGGGCGCGGGCCCCGTCGAGGTCCACCAAATGCAGCCGGGTGGCCCCGAGCTGCTCGAAGTACTGGGCCTGCGCCAGCGGGTCGGCCGAATAGGTAGTCTGGCGGGCAAAGTCGCCGCCGGTCAGGCGCACGCACGAACCGTTGATGAGGTCGATGGCGGGAATTATATCCATTTGTAAAGCATGGGGGCGTATTACTAAAAATCCGCATTTATAACATTTGAGCAAACAGGCCTACCCTAGGTCGCCCGTCAGAAAGTTGCGCAGAATATGCTCGCCCACGGGCCCGCTTTTCTCCACATGAAACTGCACGCCGTAGAAATTACGGTAGCGCACCCCCGCGCTGAATGGCACGCCGGCCGGGTAACTCGCCTGGGCAATGGTGTAGTCGCCCACCGGCGCGTGGTAGCTGTGCACGAAGTACACGTAGTCGGCGGCAACCGGCGAGCGGGGCGAACTGCTACCCGACTGGCGGGCTTCTATTGGTTGGTTCGAGTCCGACTGGGGGTTCTTCTCATCACCGGCTACAATCGCCCCACCTAACCCCGCGAACAACGGCGTTTGCAGGTCATGCAGGTTGTTCCAGCCCATGTGCGGCACCTTGTGCGCGGCGTCGGGCGGCGCGAAACGCACCACGTCGAAGGGCAGCATCCCCAGTAACTCGGTGCCACCGGCCGGACCTTCCTCGCTGTGGCGGCCCAGCAGCTGCATACCCAGGCAGATACCCAGGAAAGGCTGCGTGAGTGTCGGCAATACCTTATCCAACCCGGCCGCCCGCAGCGCTCGCATGGCCGAGCTGGCCTCGCCCTCACCCGGAAAAAGCACCCGGTCAGCCTGCCGGATTACGGCAGGGTCCGACGTGAGTACTGCGTTGGTGACGCCCAGCCGCTCCAGCGCGAAGAGCACCGATTGCACGTTGCCCCCCTGGTAGTCGATGACGGCAATATTCATTTGTTAAATGTGCTTACGTGCCACAATTCATTTATTTTAAACAAATGAATAAGCACTGGTTACTGACTTAAAGAATGCCTTTCGTGCTGGGAATCACGTTTTGGCCAGTAGGGTCGCGCTGCACCGCCTGCTTGATGGACTTGGCCACGGCTTTAAAAATTGCCTCGATTTTGTGGTGCTCGTTGTCGCCCTCACACTTGATGTTGAGGTTGCAGCGCGCCGCGTCGGAGAAGCTTTTAAAGAAATGGTAAAACAGCTCGGTCGGTACGTCGCCCACCCGCTCGCGGCGAAAATCGGCGGCCCACACCAGCCAGGGCCGGCCCGAGAAGTCGATGGCCGCCTGGGCCAGCGCATCATCCATCGGCAGCAGGAAGCCGTAGCGGTTTACGCCGCGTTTGTCGCCGAGGGCTTCGTTATAAGCCGTGCCGATGGCAATGGCCGTATCCTCTACCGTGTGGTGCTCGTCGATGTGCAGGTCGCCGTGGGTGCGCACGTAGAGGTCGCAGCCGCTGTGCTTACCCAATTGGTCGAGCATGTGGTCAAAAAAGCCCAGCCCGGTTTGGCAGTCGGTGTGGCCGGTGCCATCGAGGTTGAGAATAATCTCGATGCGCGTCTCGTTGGTGTTGCGCATCACGTGGGCTTTGCGCGGCGGGCGGCGCAGGTGCTCATACACCGCCGCCCAGCTCGTGGTGCTGAGCGCGGCGCGCTCGTCGGCTTCGGCGTGGAGCAGGACAGCGCGGCAACCCAGGTTTTCGGCCAGCTGCACGTCGGTCAGCCGGTCGCCGATAACGTAGGAATGCTTGAGGTCGTAGCCGTTGGCCGGGTCGAGGTAGCGCGCGAGCAGCGCCGTGCCGGGCTTGCGGGTCGGGGCCGGGTCGTGGGCAAAGCTGCGGTCGATGAGAATCTCGCTGAACTCGACCCCCTCCCCCGCCAGGATGTCCAGCATCTTTTGCTGGTAGGGCCAGAACGTGTTTTCGGGGTAGCTCTCGGTGCCGAGGCCATCCTGGTTGGTGACCATAACCAACTCGTACTCGCCGTCGCGGGCCAGCTGGGCCAGCGCCGTGATGGCGCCGGGCACGAAGTCAAACTTGTGCCAGGCATCAATCTGGTAGTCGGTCGGCGGCTCGATGAGGATGGTGCCGTCGCGGTCAATAAAGAGAACTTTTTTCATAAAAATCAGGCAGTCTTACGCTGGAAGGCGACCGACTCGGTGGGTGAATACGAAACAGCAAAGCAAGCTCAAGGTCAGGAAGCTTCCGCTACGTCAGCCCGCACCAGCGAAAACAACAGCGCATCGTGCGTGGCAGCACCCACCCGCAGACGCTGCCGGAGCAATCCCTCATACGTGGCACCCGCCGCCAGGGCCGTGCGCTGGCTAGCTACGTTATCCGGCATGGTTAGCAACTCGATACGATGGAGAGCCGGCAAGTCAGTAAAGGCCACTTTTGCTAGCTGGCGGGTGGCCCGGGCGGCTATTCCCTGCTGCTGCCGCGAAGGCCGCACCCAGTAGCCCAGGTTGTAAAAACCATGCGCCTGGTTGGGCTGGTTGAGCCCAATTCCTCCGCAATATTCCCCCGTTAGCGCATCCACTATCGCAAACTGAAAAGCCAGTTCTTGCTGCCAATCAGCCTCGCTCTGCACAATGAAACGCTCGCTGTCGACTAGCGAGTAGGCCGGATGGCACCAAGGGGCAAAACGTGTAAACGTAGGCGAACAAGAGGCCGTAGCGGCCTCCCAAAGCAACGGCGCAAAAGCCGACTCAAGCTTTTGCAGCCCTACAGGACCGAGAATGATTTCACGTCTCATCAAGCGGCCGCCTTAAATACTGAACGCCCGCAGCGCGGCCACCAGCGTATCGTTCTCGGCGGCCGAGCCTACGGTCAAGCGCAGGGTACCGGCGCAGGCGGCCTGGCTGGGCCGGCGCACCACGATGCCCTGGCTAAGCAGATGCTGGTACACCGCGCCCGCGTCGGGCACGAAGCGGGTGAGCAGGAAGTTAGCATCGGAAGGAAAAATATGGTCTACAATGGGCAGTTCCGCCAGCGCGGCTTGCAGCGTGGCGCGCCCTTGCAGCAGCTGCTGGCGCATGGCGTCGAAGCGGCTGGTGTCGGCGAGCGCGGCCAGGGCCAGGCGCTGCGTGTTTTCCGACACGTTGTAGGGCATCTTGATGCGGTTGAGGTAGGCAATCACTTCCGGCGAGCCAAACGCCATGCCCAGGCGGATGCCCGCCAAACCCCACGCCTTGGAGAAGGTTTGCAGCACCACCAGGTTCTCAAACTCGGCTAGGCGCGTGAGCCAGCTGGGCTGGTCAGCAAAGTCGGCGTAGGCCTCATCCACCACCACGAGGCCGGGGAAGCCGCGCAGAATCTGCTCGATAGCGGCGGGCCGCAGCAGGTTGCCGGTCGGGTTATTGGGCGAGCACAAGAACACGATTTTGGCTTTCGAGGCCAGAATCTGGGCGATGGCCTCGTCGCTGAGCTGAAAATCGGCGTCGAGCGGCACGCGCTCCAGCGTTACGTCGTTGAGGGCAGCGGCCACTTCGTACATGCCGAAGGTGGGCGGCGTACTCAGAAGACTATCCTGGCTGGGCCGGGCCACCAGGCGCACCAGCAGGTCGATAACTTCATCGGAGCCGTTGCTGAGGAAAACCTGCTCGGGCTGCAAGCCCTTCAGCGGCGCCAGGGCCTGCTTTACGGCGCGCTGCTGCGGGTCGGGGTAGCGGTTAAACTCGGCGGGACCGGCGCTGCCCAGGCTGTTCTCATTGGCGTCGAGCATCACGCGGGCCTCGCCCTGAAACTCGTCGCGGGCCGAGGAATACGGCTTCATCGTCCGCACGTTGGGGCGAATAAGGGATTCTAAGTTGAAGGGCATACGTAAAAATCGTTGGTCAGGCTGAGCGTAGCGAAGCAGCTCGCGGGGCGCAGTAGTCGCTGGTGTAAGCAAGGCAGCGGGTAAAATGCCTCACTACGCGCAGCCTGACAAGCTGTATTAAATAGCTGCTAAGTACTCCCGGCGCAGCGCCACCGCCTGGGCGTGGGCGCGCAGGCCTTCGGCCTCGGCCATGGTTTCTACTACCGGGGCCAGGGCCGCCAGGCCATTGGGGGCCAGCTGCTGGAAGGTTATTTTTTTGTAGAACGAGTCGAGCGACACGCCGCTGTAGGCCCGCGCGTAGCCACCCGTCGGCAGCGTGTGGTTGGTGCCCGAGGCGTAGTCGCCCACGGCTTCGGGCGTGAGGTGGCCCATGAAGACCGAGCCCGCATTGTAGATATCGGCGGCCAGGTCTTCGGGCGCGGCCACGGCCAAAATCAGGTGCTCGGGGGCGTATTGGTTGCTGAAGTCCAGCATCGTTGCCGTGTCCGGCAGCAGAATGGCGCGGCTTTCGGCCAGGGCCTGGCGGGCTATTTCGGCGCGGGGCAACTGCGGCAGCTGGCGCTCCAGCTCGGCCACTACTCCTTGTAATATGATTTCCGAATCGGTCAGCAATACTACCTGCGAATCGGGGCCGTGCTCGGCCTGCGACAGCAAGTCAGCCGCCACGAAGGCCGGGTTGGCGCTAGCATCGGCTATAACGAGCACTTCGCTCGGGCCAGCGGGCATGTCGATGGCCACCCCGCGCTGGGCGGCCAGCTGCTTGGCGGCGGTCACGTAGCGGTTGCCGGGGCCAAAAATCTTGTCCACGGCCGGCACGGTGGCCGTACCCACGGTGAGCGCCGCCACGGCCTGCGCCCCGCCGGCTTTAATAATAGTGGTCAGCCCTAGCTCCTGCGCAGCGAAGAGAATAGCGGGCGCGATGCGCCCATCGCCCCGCCCGGGCGGCGTGCACAGCACAATCTCGCGGCAGCCGGCCAATTTCGCCGGCACGCCCAGCATTAATAGAGTAGAGAACAGCGGCGCCGAGCCGCCCGGAATGTAGAGCCCCACCCGCGGCACGGCCACGCTGCGGCGCCAGCAGCGCACGCCGGGCATGGTTTCGACCTCGGCCTCCACGGCGGCGGGGCGCTGGGCGGCGTGAAACTTCTCGATGTTCTGGCGCGCCTGCCGGATGGCAGCTTGCAACTCGGCGGGTACTTGGGCCGCGCCTTCGGCCAATTCTTCGGCGCTTACGCGCAGGTCGGTAAGGTCGGGGGCCCCGTCAAATTGGGCGGCGTACTGGCGCAGGGCCTCGTCGCCGCGCCGGGCTACGTCGTCAAAAATCTCGGCGGCGCGGGTTAGCACGGCGGCGTTACTATCGGCCAGCGGGCGCGCCTGGAGCGCGGCCCACTTGGCCGGGGCCGGATTGCGGAAAGTCTGCATTGTTTTTAGCTATTAGCTTTTGGCTGTTAGCTATTCGCTTTTTTCTTCTTAACCTGTTTGCTTTCTTTCGTAAAGAAAAGCTAACAGCTAGCAGCCAAAAGCTAACAGCCAAAGAAAAGAATCAGCCTACCCGCTTTTCAATCGGCAACACCAGGATGCCTTCGGCCCCGATGGCTTGCAGCTCGCCGGCGATGTGCCAGAATTTGTCTTCCTCTACCACCGACTGAATCGACACCCAGCCTTCCTCGGCCAGCGGCGTCACGGTGGGCGACTTGATGCCGGGCAGCAGGGCTTTCACCGCCGCCAGGGCCGAGGTGGGAGCATTGAGCACGATGTACTTCGAGCGCTGGGCGCGGCGCACGGCCTGCATCCGAAAGCGCAGCTGGTCGAGCAGGGCCTGCTTTTCGGCACTCAGGTTGGGGGCGGCGATGAGGGCGGCCTCCGAGCGGAAGATGGTTTCGACCTCGCGCAGGCCGTTGCCGAGCAGTGTCGAGCCGCTGCTCACGATGTCGCAGATGGCCTCGGCCAGCCCGATGCTGGGCGCGATTTCGACCGAACCGCTGATGGTGTGCAGGTGCGCCTGCACGCCCTGGCCGGCGAGGTAGTCGCCGAGCAGCTTGGGGTACGAGGTGGCAATGCTTTTGCCCTGCAAGTCGGCCACCGAGTGGTAGTCGGCCCCGCGCGGCACGGCTAGGCTCAGGCGGCACTTGCTGAAGCCCAGCGTTTCGACTTCGAGCGCGGCGCAGCCGGCTTCCACCAGCACGTTCTGACCCACGATGCCGAGGTCGGCCACGCCGTCCTGCACGTAGCCCGGAATGTCGTCGTCGCGCAGGTAGAGGATTTCCAAGGGGAAATTGCTGGCCTCGACCTTCAGTTTATAGGAAGACGAAACGAAGCTGATGCCGCACTCCCGGATGAGTTGCAGCGAGTCGTCCGACAGGCGGCCGGACTTTTGAATGGCTAAGCGAAGCATTAGAT